>CAYXGH010000029.1:0-11091 GCA_964464485.1 uncultured Nitrososphaera sp. | reverse complement strand
TTTTTGTCAAGCTCAATTATGTACATCAACAATAATGTAGTGTAGTGATTATTTGTAGTCATACTAATAAAGAATTGTAATAATTATGTCATAGCAGAACAGTAGTGAATGAATTAATCAATATCAGATAATTATAAGTTGATGATGATGATTTATTCCATTATTACAGCTATTGGTAATTATTATCGTCATCTGGGGTTGTTGGCGGAGCTTGTCATCACATGTATCTGTTGCATGAGCATTGCACTAGCAGCATATAATCTCAAATATTATTCTAAATTACTAAGAAACATACTCGAAAAGATGGTAATATAGATTTATAACCATAGGATATCGAATAACTGATACACAAAGCATGGTAGAATCAGGCGGCAAACGGATAGTTCTGACTGCAGACCGCAGTTTGATGACAAACTACAGGGGTAACTTCCTCTATGGCTTTATTGCATGTGGTCCCTATGAGCTTTTACCAGAATTTGTATTTGACAAGATCTTTTGTCCAAGTGTTGAGACTGACCCGAACACAGGAGAGGTCAAGGCTGCACAGTGCGGCTTGAGAAGGATCGAGGCAGCGCTTTTGAAAGAATACAGGCGCGACGAGATCCTTCTTGCCCACCCTGAGATGCTCTACAAGTGTGTCGGCCCAGAGACAAAGGTCATCGGCATCAACGTAATGGATCCACTTGGCATGGCGCCAGTGACGACAACAATGTCTCCAGAAAAACTCTCATACGTCGCCATGAAGTTCAAAAAGATGTGTGCTTCTATTATTCAGCTAAAGAAGAAATACAATTTCAAAGTGGTCGTTGGAGGTAACGGCTCTTGGGAGCTTGCCAAGCCCGATAGGATGAAGATTCACGGCATTGATACGGTGGTCATTGGCGAGGCAGACGAGCTGGCTCTCGATCTTTTCCATGATTTGGAGGCTGGTGACGCGCCAGAACTCTTGCATACCTTTGTACGCAACATCGAAAACATCCCTATGATGCAAGGACCGACGGTCAATTCCCTCATCGAGGCTATGCGTGGCTGCGGCAGGGGCTGCGACTTTTGTGATGTCAACAAGCGCTCAAAGAAGGACTTTCCGCTTGCGAGACTACAGAGAGAGGCCAAGATTAACCTTGATTATGGTTTTGATTCCATCTGGCTACAATCTGACGAAATGCTGCTTTACGGTTGTGATAACAAGGACTTTATTCCAAACGCAGATGCAATCACCGAGCTGTGGAGCGGCCTAAAATCTACAGGTGCACGCTTTGTTGGAACAACTCACATGACGCTTTCTGCAGTTGCATCTTCGCCCGACCTTATAAAAAAGATGTCCGAGATCAATGAAATGAATGTCGCCGGCGGCAGATGGCTTGCAACCAACCTTGGAGTCGAGACAGTTGCTCCAAGGATGGTCAAGAAGCACCTTGGTGTTAAGACAAAGCCGTTTCAACCCGAAGAGTGGGGTTCAGTGGTAAGAGAAGGCTGCAAGATACTCAATCAAAATAATTGGTTCCCTGCGCTTACATTAATCATAGGATGGCCTGATGAGACACCAGACGAAACACAATACACAATCGATCTTATCGACGACTTTAGGCAGATGAACATGCGCGGCTTGGTTGCGCCATTACTTTATCAAGACTTTTCTGAAAAGAACTCGATGCATTTTGGCAACCTCAACGAGGCGCAATTCACGCTATTCTGGAGGTGCTGGGAGCACAATCTGCGCGTGATAAACGACATTATCCCGATCATCATCAGGAATAAGACATACGGTCCTGCAATGAAGGTCTTTATGGCAGCGCTCATCAAGTCTGGCACTTGGGCAGTCATGAGATATCTGCGCGGGCTTTCAAAAGAATTGTTCAATGGACAAGTGCCGGAAGACATAGTCGAGCGATACTCACGCAAACAGTCCGTGACGGCTACGCTGCCGTCACGGCTCTAGCAATTTTTTATTGTAGATTCTTGATCGCTTCATCTGCAAGCGTTGCAACTTTGGGCGTCAGGACTACAAAGTAATTCTTGTCTGCACGCTCGACTGATGTCACAGGCCGGTATTTCTTTGTCGAAATGTCAAATTCGACAAGGCCGGGGTCCACTTTTCCCTTAGTATATACCATCATAAGAATCTCTCCTGAAAGGGGAGTCAATGGCACAAGAGAAAAGATGTATCCCTTGTACGAACTAATGGGCATGACCTGCTTCATGTATGGTGCAACAGAAACAAGGTAGAGAAAAACATCCTCTACTGTAGCAAATTCTTCAAATTCAAACTTCATCATTCTAATCGCATTTTACCAAGATATAAGGCTTTAAAAAAGGGAAAAAAGAGAATGATTAGCCGTACGATTCGAACTTGATGTCGTAGCCTCCATCCTTTCTCTTATTGCGCTCAGTGACAAAGCCTTTTGGAATCAAATAATCCAGCGCGCCGTCTATCGTTCCCTGCCAGCCGCAGATGTAAAATGATGTGTTTTCTGGCGTCACTTTTTCACCCACCAGCTCCTCAAGGGGAGAGAGCTCCCTGCCTGGCTTTGGCCTGAGGAATGACTCAACTCTGCCCTTCTGTCCGCTCCATGACCTGTTGAACCACTCCTGCGGCCTGCTGATGCTTGCGCGGTAGCGGAAGTTCCACTTGTCACGGCCTTTATCAATACTCTCATCTTCAAGAGACAGCAGGAGATCCCTGTAGCCTAGCTCATCGACATAACTTGCACCGTGCAGCACGACTATTTCGCGCTTGCTTCCTATTGACTGGAGGTGGAGGGAATATGATAGGAACGGAGCAAGGCCTGTCCCTCCGCCAATCAAAACCATCCTTCGATCGTCCGGCCTGCCGTCAGGAAGCTTTTCGTTTATTGTGAAAATGCCTGTAGGCTTGACCCAAAATATTTCGTCACCTTCCTTTTTGTTGAACAGTTCAGTTGTGAGCCTGCCGGGCACCGGCTTGCGTACCCAGCGAATGTACAGCTCAAAGCGTTTCTTCTGCTCAGGAGGTGATGCGATAGAGTAAGCCCTGCGGACTACTTTGCCTTCGCTTGGGATATGGAAGCCAAGCGTGACAAACTGACCTGCCTTAAAGTCAGGAATTGGGCCATTATCTGGAGTAATGTGGAAGACGCCAAGATCCTCCTTGATTATTTGGACGTATGATAGCTTGGCTTTGTTGTCAACTACCATATACTTCTGAAGTTCAGAAAACGGCAAATAAATACATTTTTAATTTTCAGGCGTACCAGTACCTGCTCAAATGGACAAAAATAGGCAAGTTTTATTTGATTCTCACTCCAATCTAGTGTTGTAGATATGATAGACTGGCTCAAAGGAAAGGGCTTTGGAGGCTCTAACGAGATCGATCAGCTTACCAAGACTATAAATGAGCAGAGCGACGATCAGAGAAAGATCATTTCCCAGTTCAACAAGGCCATGAATGAATTTGCAACTGAGCGGTCGCTTGAAACTTGTCTTGATGCTCTTAACTTGTCGATGCAGCTTGCAAACATCAGAGGGAAGTTGGCAGAGTCGTACGAATACTATGCCAGGCTGTTAGAACGGGAAATAACAAGGTTGAGCAGAACAAAACCACCACCATCCTAGCCTGATACAAGGATCGGCAGGGACAATTTCTTATCAGACAGAGCATATATAGCCAACCTTCTATTTTGAGGCAGCAGTAATGGAATATTCCTTGGTTCCATCGAATCGAGAGCCACTCGCTCAAAGTCCATCACTTCTACTACTTTCTTTTCGTCGTTTTAGGTTTCTGGGCCACCAGAGATTAAAGGTTCTCTCCACTAATCAAATATTCTATCACATTCCATCCATATACTTCTGGCTTATAGTCGTTTGATTCTAACAATTCTTCACATTTCCTTACGAGCTGGTTTTTTCTCTCTTATCCAGCCTTCGTTCATGTCAGAAAAGAATGTCTTTGCCACACGATGACCATCCATCTCAAGTCATTCTTGGCAGTAACGCTCTTGCTTTAAAGTTAGTGATATACTATGCGGTTCCTTATACTACCCAGTCTTTCTATCGTTATTTCAACCACGTCTCCATCCTTTAGATATTTTGGCTCTTTCATGGACATTGCTACTCCAGCAGGTGTTCCTGTTGAAATGATGTCCCCTGGCTCAAGCGTCATGGTCGCGCTAAGTGTAGAAATTATCCGCCTGATTGGGATAACCATGTTTGAACTCGATGAGTTCTGGCGTGTTTCGCCATTAACCTTGGTTGTTATGCGAAGGTTCTGAGGATCTGAGATCTCGTCCTTGGTCGTTATCCACGGTCCGCATGGAGCAAAAGTATCGATTCCCTTGCCTCGAGTAAACTGCTTGTCCTTGAACTGGATATCTCTTGCAGAAAGGTCATTTAGTATCATGTATCCAAAGACAGAATCAAGCGCTTTATCTTCTGGCACCTTCTTCGTCTCTTTGCCAATGATAACTGCAAGCTCGGCTTCATAGTCAAGGCGAGTTACGAATGACGGACAGATGATGTCTTTGAATGGCTCGTTAAGAGCGGTTCTTGGCTTCATGAATATCACGGGCTCATCTGAAGGAGTGAGCCCTGCGTCACGCGCATGATCGTAATAGTTAAAGGCAAGGCAGACTATCTTTGGAGGGTTTGGTATCGGCACCAAGAGCTCGATATCGCTCACTTTCTGATTGAATTTTAGTTTGGACTTGTGATGCTTGACTTCGTCAAGCCATCCTCCGAACACAAAGTCCTTGATGTTTGGGGGGACAGGTATGCCTGTCTGCTGCTGTATTTCCAACCTTGTGACAATGCTTTTTCCATCATCAGATATGATGCTGTATGTCTCCTTTACCTTGCTATCTCGGATTCTTGCTACCTTCATTGTCCATTTACCTGTGCGTCATTATTGCGATTTGATTACCGTCGATTCTGCAAAATCCAAATCTCACGAATTGAACCCGTGCATCAGGTTCAAGGTGGGACACAAAAGATTCTGCAAAACCTTGCGATATTTCAAGGCTGTTAGTGTTGTACTCCTCCTCGCTCGTGTAGAGTTCCTTGGGAACCATGACCTTGTAGTCAATTACATCATTCTTTGCAATCCACTGTATTTTCGGCATAGATTGCCGGATCTCGTTACCACTAGCTTCAGCTGTTATTATCAAGCGGGCACCATTCTTCCAATCTATGCTCGTTACCTTGACGTTATACAACTCAATGAGCCGAATTTCGGCTCCAACCTTCAGCCCTGCTGCGTCATCCTCAGAGATATAGAACCGGTCACCAACCTTCACCGTCCTTATCCCAAGGTTGGCATCAGTAGGATGGTTCTTGAGTACGACTTCCGTTTCTGGACCGCCCCTGACATACATTTCGACAGGGTTTTTCACAAAGAACAGCCGCAGCGATATTGGATCTATTATCTTCCTGTTTAAAGCTTCTAGGCTTTCAAAAGGAGGCTTGGTTTCTGCAAGCGTAAGGCCAAGCGATAGGACAAATTTGCGTATCGCCTCGGGCACAAAGCCCCTCCTTCTAAGCGCAGCAAGTGTTGGGAGCCGCGGGTCATCCCAGCTTCTGATTGTGCCATTTTCTATAAGTGGCTTTATCTTTCGCTTTGAAACTGGAATTCCTTCAAACTCCAGCCTTGAAAATTCAATAAGGTATGGCTTTCTTAAACTGAGCCTGTCAAGAATTGCAAAATAGAGCGCGTTGCGAAGCTCGTATTCTTTTGTCCTAAAAGCATGTGTTACGCCATCGATGCTGTCTTCGATTGGAGCCGCAAAGTCATAGGTCGGCCAAATCCGCACTCTATTGCCTAGCTTAGGGTGATCAGAGTCTATTATCCTGAAAAGCGCTGGATCACGCATAGCAGTATTCTGGTCGGCCATGTCGCCCTTGAATCGTATAATGGCTTCATTATGCTCGTATGAGCCACCGAACAATTTTCCAATCCTATCAAGCGCGGTTGCAGGATCGCGCCTGCACTCGCAGGGGATGCCCCTTGCTCGGAGGTCGTGTATCATCTCCTGGCTACAGATGCATACATATGCGCCGTCCAGCTCGATCAGCCGTCTTCCATAATTATGCAAAAGCTCAATGTCGTCTGAAGTATTCTTAACAATATCTGGCTTGACTCCAAGCCATTTCAGCCCCTCAGCTATGGCGTCGTAATATTCCACCTTTTCGTTAAGCGGATTTGTATCATCAAAGCGGAGAATCAGTTTGCCGCCGTACATTCGGGCATACTCTTCGTCAATTATAGCTGCCTTAGCATGCCCAATATGTGGGTAACCGTTTGGCTCAGGCGGAAATCGAGTAACCACCTTGCCCTGCATGGCTCCTTCAAGCGGAGGCAGTTGCTGTTTCTGGTCTGATACCTGCTTTTTTGCAGCCACCTTTCCCGGTACAAGCTCTTCAAGAAGCGATTTTTGATCTGCAAGCGAAAGTGCATTTATTTGCTGCACAACTGCCTTGATTTCAGAGATAAGTAACTTTATTTGGCTACGCAATTCTGGCTTCAAGCCGACAAACTTGGCGATCACCGCGTCAGATTGTGCCTTGCCGCCATGCTCAACAGAATTCTTCAATGCAATGATTTTGATGAATTTCTCAGTATTCGGATCGATTGGCACGTATTACTACAGACTCCTGCCCACTACAAAATCTGCCGAGAACTGAAGAGCTCTTCTGGCATCAGAGTTATTGTAACCTTCAATTGACTTGATTGCTTCATGCAAGTATCTTCTTGCCTCATTCCTCACGTCCTGCTCTATACCAATATGAGAGATGACCCTGACAGCCTCCTTGATATCTTGGCTCAAGGCCTTCCCTCTTGTACCAAATACCCTCTTGATCTTTTCTGTGTCTTCTTTGTTGGCGTTTTTCAGAGCAAGTAGTATTGGATATGTCTTCTTGCCTTCTCGAATGTCATTGCCGGCGGCCTTGCCTGTCAGCTTAGGGTCACCTATCACACCTATTAGATCATCTACCAACTGGAAAGCAATACCAATGTTGCGGCCAAATGAAGAGAGGTTTCTGACATCGTTAGTAGTGTAATTTGGAGATGACAGCGCGCCAAGTGCGCATGATACTTCAAAGAGCGTAGCAGTCTTCTTGCCAATCATGTCGATGTAATGCTGCACGCTTGGAAACTTGGCGCTTGATGCCACTTCTACGTCTATTGCCTGTCCCTCGCATATTTCCGTGCACGCAAATGAAAGATGCTCCACCATGTCAATTATCGACTTGTCTAGAATTCCTGCCTTTCTACAGTTAAACGTTAACAGTTCAAACGCTTTTGAGAATAGAATGTCGCCGGCAAGAATTGCAAGCGGCATGCCATAGTATCTGTGCACAGTTGCAGTGCCGTGCCGCATTTCATCATTGTCCATGATATCGTCATGTACAAGTGTAAAGTTGTGAACAAGCTCAACTGCAGCGGCTGCAGGAAGAGCCCTCTCGGCGCTTCCCCCTAGCATTTCGCAGCCCTTGAGGACCATGAATGGCCGCAAACGCTTGCCTCCCGTGCGGATATAATGTGACGAAGCCTGGTAAAGCTCCTTTGGCTTGCCCTCAACAAATGCAAGTATAAAGTTGTTCACGGTAGAAGCACAAGATTCCAGCTCGCTTTTGATGCTGTCTGCCTTCATTTACGGCTACTAACCTCATGTGCTAGCATTCCTGTCAATATATATCTTGAGCTAGCAAGTGCAGCGATGTTTTTGGCTCCAACAAGGAACATCGTGCTCTTAAGCTCTGCAAGAATTGTATCTGCAAATGCAAAGAGGCTTTCGCGTGACTGCGCAGCTGTTTGAAGGAATGGATATGCCATTGCGGCCATGCTGGCACCAAGCGCTATGCACTTTGCAACTTCGAGCCCATTGCGCAGACCACCTGATGCAATGAGCGGCAGTTTCACTGCGCGCCTGACCTCTATGAGGCTGGCCGCAGTCGGAATGCCCCAGTCCCAGAACATCTCACCGAGGTGCTTCTTCAGGTCGTCTTTGAGAGACTCTGCCCGTATCTTTTCAACACCAGCCCAAGTAGTGCCGCCAGCCCCGGCGATATTGATCGCTGAAATGTTGGCCATCTCCAGTTTTATGGCAACCTCCTTTGAAATCCCTGCACCCACCTCCTTGACTATCAGTGGTACATCTATGGTCTTGGCAAGCTCTGAAATCTGGGCAAGAACTCCCTTATAGCGCGGCTCGCCCTCTGGCTGTACAAGCTCCTGCAGCGGGTTCAGGTGCACCACCAGCGCATTTGCCCCAATCATTTTTACTATTTTTTTTGCTTCGTCTACCGTGAACCCCTTGGAAAGTTGTGCCCCACCTATGTTTGCTATTAAGAACGCATTTGGTGCATTCTTTCTTGCTATCGAATAGGTGGCAGCAAGCTCTTCACTTTTGAGTCCTGCCCTCTGACTCCCAAGCCCCATGCCAAAGCCATACTTTTCTGCGAGCTCACCCAGCCTGCCGTTGATGACAGTTGCCTCGTCAGTGCCGCCAGTCATAGAGTCGATTATAATCGGTGCTGAAAACCTTTTCCCAAGAAAAGTCATAGAAGTGTCAATATCATCATAGTCTACCTCAGGCAGCGCGTTATGCACTAGCCTGACGTATTCTAAGTATGTCGAAGTAGTTTTCGCCTGTACGTTCTTCTGAAGTGGGATGTCTATCCCTTCCTTTTTGCGCTGCTTGATTACCTCGATATCAGAGGACGCATCAAAAGTGTCTGGCAACTAGCTCTTTCTCCCCTTTACCACTGTGCCAACCTTTAGCGTACCCTCTGCTGCCTCTATAATGCGTTCGGGCATAAGTCCGTTTATCATCACTACATCCATTCCGTGTGATGCAATCTTAAATGCTTCTGTAACCTTTCTTTGCATTCCACCCGTTGCGTCGGTGCCTGATGCCCTAAAGAACTCAATCGATTTACTCTTGTCTTCGATCTGTATCTCGTTTACAAGTTCTCTGCTTACGCTGTCTTTGTATACGCCATCGACATTGGTCGCAAAAATGATCCTTAACGGTCGCAGCGCTCTTGCCAGAATTGTCATGAGTGCGTCGCCGGATAGGATGGAATATTTGGTACCTCCAACATAGACTATGTCGCCAAATGTTATTGGTATTACCTTTGACTGGGCCATCGCATAGATGTGCTTTATCTTTGCTACAATTGGCTTGTGGCCTGTCGTAAGAGCCGATGGGGGCATGCCATATGGATTAAGCCCCACCCTCATCATAGAATTGACGATTATCTGATTTAGTGCGATCATCGACTCATGCACCATGGAGACTCCATGTATGTCGTAGTTGGCCGACTTGGTATGCATATCATATTTTACCGACCAGTAGTGGCCAAACGAGCCACCGCCATGCACAATTATGACGGGAACACCTAATTGTGTCAGAGCGCGCGAAATGCCATCTATCGCATCGATATTAGCTGCGAGCGGCTTTTCCTTAAAGGTGACAACAGAGCCGCCCAGCTTGATAAGAGTAAGTCCTTGCAACAATAAAAGGCATACTTTTTGAAGTGGATTTAAGTTTTAACTTGCTTTTTCGCTTCTCCGTCCTACTATATAATAATACTACTACCATCACTATTGGAATCAGATACATCAGAAAAGCAGTTGTGTACCACTTTGAGCTACTCAAGCTCAGATAGTTGCCTCAGAGTCACATATGCATTGAAAACGCAAAGAAGTCTTAAGGATTAGTTTCAAAGCACGCTCATCTTCTTCTAAGAATCTACACATGAGAAAAGTACAAGTGCTCTTAAACCAATCACTGACCAAGCTAAAGATAGAGCATTATTATTGTTTAAGCAACACAGGTCAGAGTCCAGGGGTTTTTATTAGCAGCAAAGGCCCGAAAAAAGGGAGCTACAGTGACTCGTTCCACAACTATGAGCATAGCCTATTGCAGAACTCTTTTCTTCAATCTTTATAGCAAATATGTTGCATCGTTTTACAATGGCAAGCAACGAAGGGCCAAGGATATTGTGGGAACAGCTGAAGGGCAAGAAGGTAAAGACAAATGACGGTCATGATGTTGGTGAGATCAAAGAGATAACACAAAACTCTATACACCTAGAGAAGGGAATAGTAAACAAAGATAAGTCATGGATTCCAAAGTATCTAGCCGATGCCTATGACGGCAAAGTTCTCTGGCTCGTGATCAGTAACGACGATCTCGCAAAGGGGTATTCATACACGACAGAGCCAGATAGGGAGCAGTATACACACGACTTTGAAGTGTTCAAAGCAACACCTTATGGACAGAGGGCAGTCCAGCTTCCAGATTTCGAGCAGAACATACGTATGAAAGAAGAAAGAAAGTCCAATACAAGCATAAACTCCAGTGATGAATACAAGAATATCCGAGACCTAGAATAGTGATGCAGGCGGAATTAAATAGCGCAAGGGGTCCAAACCGTCTTGCACGCTTTCTAGCTCTTTTTGTCACATGGCGCCCAGCTAGTCAGGACATCATCGAGCTATCATTGAATTAGCAAGAATTAAAAGTCAATTATTTCAGCATGAGCTGTATGACAGCGTAACATATTACGAGTTGCTTGTATCGCGTAAAAAGATAGACGCCAAAAAAGTAGATCATTATAGGCGGCATGGGCTAGACCCAATTGCAGTTGAATCCTATCCTGGGGGTCATATGATAATCCTTCCAAGAGAAAGTAAATACACTGATAGTGGCGCAGAACATGTAGTCCTTCCTTTGGCGCTAAAGAGCCGCACCTATTATTTTGTCAGAAACGAAGACCTTACTGATTTCCTAGAGGAAGAGCTGGACGAGGGAACTGTAGCAGCAGGTGCAATCAATGCTAAAGACCCTCCAGTTCTAGAGATATTGCGAAACACAATGGAAGATAAGCTGATACATCCGGCTACTTCAATCGGTGTAGACAGCGAGGGAGTCGAGAATTTCAGACTGCCGACAGGAAGGACAGAAGAAGGCGAAATCATTCTAAAGCACTGTAAGGATTGGGCTCGTCCATTCGACTACGCTTCATTTGAAGAGTTGACACACAAAGAGCCTCAGTGGATGTATATTGGTCTTCCATTCAATCACTAGTGCTCTGTCTTCCTTCGAAAGAAGA
>CAYXGH010000028.1:0-11253 GCA_964464485.1 uncultured Nitrososphaera sp. | reverse complement strand
TTGTGCAACTAGGATGTGTTATGATATTGATGAGGAAGGTTTCCAGATGACTTCTGAAATACGTAAGGTAAGCATTCTGCTGACGTAAATAATAATGATTACTGTCAGGCATTTTAGAATTCAAGAAGATACCAAAGTCAATAATCATATTTTGTTTGTTAATTAAGCTTAATTCTATATATATTAGAAACTGATATTTTATCCCATCATACTATACAGCGATACCATGCATCTCCCAGTTGATTTTGGTCAATTATTTGACTTTTTGTGATTTAAAGAACTTCTTAATAAATTCAAGTTTAGGTTAATCAAAAAATTGGGATGTAAGATTAGCAACAGTATTCGAGACCGGATAAAATACTACTAATACTAACTCCACTGTGGCACTCTTATTTTCGGTTTGTTAAATTGATTTTCTATTTCAGCCAATCTTTCCATTGAACCATTGCTTTTTCTTAGAGTTGAAAAACACGAATCATTTCTAATCCTCTCAAAGATAGAAGTAACTTGCTCGCTGCTAACTCCATGCTTAATGTCATATTGAATTTGTCTGCAGATATTTGCAAGGCTGCCATATTTTTTGTGATTTCTCTTCTCCCATCCTGATGCATTTTCTGACAGACCCTTGACGTACTTTACAACTGTTTTTTCCATGTGTTCAACGTGCCATTCTCTCATCGGAAAACTATTTTGTACCAATCAAAAAACCTCTCTATTTTATGACAGAGCAGCCTTGTATATAATCTGACTGGTTGAAACTGTCGGACCTCACGTGTGTCTTACCAGAAGTATATGCATCAACTTTGAATTTCAACATGTCAACAAATCAAAGTACATTGGATGACGAAATAGGTTACCCCTAGTACATAGATACGGCTCATAGCTGAGTTGTCGCATCTGCTGATTAGAGCAGGACGAAGCCATAACCCAATGCTTCATCTTAGCGAGTCGACTGATTAGAAGCTGTTGCACCACCCATTCCTGCCTGCAACTTGCGGATCCTCTTGTTCTCGATATAGATGACCACTCCAAGGTATATGCCCAGCCAAGGCAGAAACATTATCTCTCCAGCTATTGAATGAAATGCCTCCCATTCCTGTACATCTGTCGTGACTACAAGTGCATATAGAGAAAGCGAAACTATTCGAACCAGATTTGTAGCAACAGTACCCAAGGTTCCTGCGGCAAAGTAGATTAGCTTCCTACTTAATGGCATATCCATCTTGATGAGCAGTGCCAGCATTACAAGTGTATAGATTATCATACTGTGGACACCCGCCGAAGGCCAGAAGACCTGCAATGCGAAGGGGCCATGGAGGCCATTCATCACAAGCAGGTTACCCCTTGCGAGTGCAGGTTCTGCAGAATTATTTGGTGTTTGCGGCCCGAGATTAATGATGTATGTATCTATAAAGTTAATCACTGCCTGATCAATCTGCAAATAAATTGGCACTATAATCTGGAGAGGCCCAAGAGAATCAAATGGAAAAAATGCATCAAGTGCAAGGATGAGCGCGCTTCCTGCCAGATATATTGTCCCTGCGGATGCTATCTTGTACCACTTCATGCCAAATAGCAATACGAGTGAGCTCGCCACAAATATGGCCATTACAATAAAATCCCACATCCACATCCAACTATCCACAAGCGAGACATTGTACGCATCTTTTCCATTTCTGATATAGTCACTTAGTCCGTATGGTAATGCAATAAAATATGAAATAGTGAGCGCTGCCATGCCCGCCACCATGAGAAGTTTTTTCTTGGTCAGTGAATATTTCAGTCCGACAAGCTCGGCTGCAATAAATGCCATGGCAAACAAAAAGCCGCCCCTCCCCTCATTCCAAGAAAGAATAAACGTGTCAGGATATGCTACAAGTGTATACAAAATCGGAGAAATAAGTATCAGAGTGGCGACTATGCTTGAGCTGATGCCAAATATGACGTAGCCTTCAGTCCCGTCGGAAGCAACAGTCTTGTCGCTCGACAATTTTCACATTTTTCTGAGCGACCAAGGGGATAAAAATGTTCTAGAAGTGCACGATTGCTTCCGTAAACCAGCGGGGCATCAACGCACTTGCATTTTTAAGAAGATAAGAAGCGCTGCTGTCTAAGATGTAAGTTGTTGCATAGTCGTCGCTACTACGAATGCTCCTACCATAAGCCTGAACAAGCCGTAGAACTGTGTTCCATGTATACCACTTTGGGTCACGCTCCTTTTTCGCAGCGATTTTCTTATCTGTGAGGTCTGGATATGGTACCTTGACAATCACCTGAAATCTTGACAGGTCATCCTTTAGGTCAACTCCAAGGTGTAGAGACGGAGATATCAGAACTGTCTGCTTCTTGCTCTCATAGTGCTTTTGCAGTACTTGGCTTCTATCAAGGCTGGATGCCGTTTCTATAAGTCTGCTTGCATTTTCCTTGCTCACGTTGTCCCTAATAAATTGGAGCTGTGAATAGGACGTAGTATGGATTATGCCCTTTTCATTCCTGTGTATTGACATGATATTGTCTACCGCCTGAGCAATTTTAGGCATGCTCACATTCATTGTTTTGGCACTGAGCCATGCCACATTCATCATGTGGATAGGCCTATTCTTGACTGGAAAGTCTGAATCTTCGATTCGGATGAATTTGACTTTTTCAGGCTCAAGGCCTGTAGTCTTGCATAAGTGGTCTTTGCTAAGGATTGTAGCGCTCATGAAAAGCGAGACCGAACCCTTGTCAAGGATTGTATCAAAGTAGCTAGAGACTTCAAGTGGCATCAGAGTTACCTTTACTAGCTGGTTAGCAGAATCGCGCTGGACACCAGATACTATCCAATTATCCTTGTTTGCTTTCATGTCGTCGATGACTACTGTAAGATTCTTGTCGAGTTCTAACGCATCTATCAGATTCTTTTCAGTGTATGGCTCTAGAGTCACCTTCTGGTCGCTGCGCTCTATGATGCCTTGGGCCTTTTCTGTAAACTCAAATAGCCGTTCCTTTAGCTTCAAGCAAAAGTCAAGCCATGTTTCAATGTCATCAATGCTACCATCTGGCATCTGCATCTTCAGGAACGGAAGCATGTTCTTTCGGACCGTAAAACTCCTAAAGTCGCCCACCTCGTTTTCGAGCTGGTGTGCTTCGTCGAGAACCAGCAGCTTACGTTTTTGTGTTGCGCCCGCATAGAAGATGTCTGATAGAAAATATCTATAATTGTAGACAGTATGAGTTGCGTGACTACCTATCCACTTTTGGTGGTAATAATGGCATGGACGCCAATCTAGGTCGACCAGCTTTGGTTTTGATCTCGTCTTCTCCACGTATCTGCGCTCTGCAAAAGGATCAAGCTTAATGAGCTCATGTAGAGTACCTTGACCCTCGACCTTGTAGTCAATAAGGCGAGTCTTGTATGAGCAGTCGTAAGATTCGTCCTTAATGCAGGGTCCATAGTTGCAGCTCTCATCAAGCCCCATATCCTCCTTGACTATACAGGGAAAATTGCTCCTTCCCTTTACATCTACTATAAACGGAAAGTCACGCCGGTACTGAGTCTGAAGGTCTTTGGTTGCTGTACAGATATGAGAGCTCCCAAGATAACGGGCAAGAGTTATTGCAACGGGTGTCTTGCCAAAACCGGTGGGAGCTTCAAGAAAAATTTGCCTATAGCCTGACTTGATCGCCGCATCAATCATGTCAAGGACCTTCTTTTGCTTTTCCCTGGCCGTAGGAAACGGAAAATGCGTTAATATGGCGCTTGTCATTTTTTGAAATTACCTGCAGACAGTGCTGTCTCTAGACATGACACGCTTTTTAAGGTTGGGGGTTCTCTTCAAAGCCCTCGTACAGCCAACAGCGGACTTGCCCTGTTTTTGTCTCAAACTCCGGAGGGTCGCGCTTGCACACATCCATCGCATGGACGCAGCGGTCATGGAATCTGCAACCTGGAGGAGGATTGAGCAATGATGGCGGGCTCCCCTTGACAAAGTATATTTTCTTGTCCTTTGTCCTCAGTCTGGGGATTGCTTCAATTAAAGCCTTAGTATAAGGGTGGCGAGGGTTCCTGTAAATATCCTTTGTAGTGGAGAATTCGACCAGTTGTCCGGCGTACATGATGCCTATCTTATCTGTTATCTGTGAAACAAGTGTGAGATCATGTGTTATTAGTATTATCGTTATTCCTTTTTCCTTCTGCAATTTTTTAAGCAAGCTGATTATTTGCGACTGGACCACCATATCGAGCGCAGTTGTAGGTTCATCGGCTATCAAAACATCTGGATTCAGCAAAAGGGCCATTGCAATTACAACGCGCTGTTTCATGCCGCCGGAGAGTTCGTGAGGATAGCGTTTTGCAATCGACAAATCAAGGCCAACTTGTTGGAGCGATTCCGCTATTTTATCATCAATTTTTTTGCCTTGAAAGTGGTGTTCTATTAGAATTTCGCGCAACTGGCTTTCGACGGTGTATACCGGATCAAGCGCGTTCATGGCACCCTGAAATACCATCGCTATTCTCTTCCATCGTACCTTGCTGTCGAATTCTGACGAAGACATTTTGGTAATGTCATCGCCTCCGAGAGTTATGCTTCCTTCAACTATTCTGCCAGGCAACTGTATTGATTGCATAAGCGCTGCGCCTAGTGTGCTTTTGCCGCATGCTGACTCGCCAACAATGCCAAGCGACTCACCTTCAAAGATCTCGAAGTTGACGCCATCTACTCCCCTTATTATCCCGTTCTCTGTGAAATAATATGCCTTGAGGCCGGATACTTTTAGTTTCGGCAATAACAAGAGGAGAAATCAATTGTACGTTATATGAGGATTCTGGCAGCTTCTAGCAGCGACTGTAATTGTATTTATATTACCAGCACGAGAAGTTCGAACTAGTTGGGTGTACTCCTTGAGACTAGAGGCCTGAGAAAATATTTTCCTATCAAGAAAAGTTTCCGCCAGTTCTTTAAGCCAGCACAACCCGACCTTTTTGTAAAGGCTGTAGACGACGTCAGCTTTATAGTTGATCGTGGTAAGGTGTTAGTTTTTGCAGGCGCATCTGGCTCAGGCAAGACGACCGTCGCAAGGCTTGTCATGCGCGCTATAGATCCGGATAGTGGCTCAGTAATATTTGAAGAAAACGATATAACGCGCTCCAAGGGAAGCCAGCTCAGACACTTTCGTAGGGCAGTCCAGATGGTATACCAAGACCCATATGCGTCGCTCAATCCCCGTATGAAGGTCAGGGACTTGATAATGGAGCCAATCAACATTCACGACAAGAGAACCTCAAAGGAGCAAAAGTTAGAAAATGTTCTAAATGCTCTACGTGAGGTCGGGCTTGAGCCACCAGAAGAGATAGCAGGCAGGCTTCCATACACACTCTCAGGAGGTCAAAGGCAGAGGGTCGCGATTGCAAGAGCACTAGTGCTCCGGCCTACACTTATCGTGGCTGACGAGCCGGTGTCGATGCTTGATGTGTCCGTTAGGGGCGAAATATTAGGACTTATGCAGAACCTAAGGCAGAAATTTAAGATTTCTTACATCTACATAACACATGACCTATCGACAGCGCGATATATAGGAGACGATTTGGCTATAATGAAATCAGGTAAGATAGTCGAAATGGGTCCAATTGATAGTGTCCTGTCCGATCCTTGCCACCCCTATACAAAAGCCCTCTTAAGTGCCATACCTGAGCCAGAAAGTAAATGAGAACACATATGGTTTATTAAAAAATATATTGGTATGTACTAGAAATAGAATCTTTACTTTACTGAAAAAATATATTAGCATGTACTAGCCTCTGAAAGTGTTGCAAAAAAGCAGAGTACTGAGTTCTAAAGTAGCTGTTGTAGTTGTTGTACTGCTTCTACTTACTTTCTCATCAGAGAACGTTGTTTTCTCGCAGACACAAGAGAAAGGCCCCTATATGGATGAGACGCGATTTATACAACGTGCAGATGAGAACCTTGCGCTTGAAGAGGTTAGATCTGGTGCTCTTGATATGTATTTTTTTCCAATTCCGCTTGAAGCTGCAAACGATGCTAGGAATGATGCTAGATTAAAGGTATATGATAAGACTGCAGGTTCACTAGGGCTTTTGATAAATCCCGCCCCTGCTGCTGAGCCAAATATTGTCAACCCCTTTCAGTTCAGTGAAGTCCGCTACGCTTTGAACTATCTGATAGATCGTGAGTTTGTGATCAATGAGATTCTGAGAGGCTATGGCAGCCCACTTATCGGCCCATTTGGCATCTACTCTCCGGAGTATCTGAATGTCATTGATATAGTCGAATCATTTGGCTTTACGTATAATCCATCTTTTGCAGCAAGTATGATTTCTGACGCCATGATTGGTGCTGGTGCTACAAACCAAGATGGAAGATGGTTGTTCAACGGCAACCCTATTACGATCAATGTGCTCATAAGACAAGACGATGTTCCAAAACAATCAATGGGTGAGCTTATTGCTGCGGAACTTGAAAAAATCGGGTTTACTGTTCAAAGGGACTACGGCGACCTGAACAAGGCAAACGTCATAGTATACGGTTCAGACCCACAGAGTTTGCAGTGGCAAGTATACACCGAAGAATTTGCTGGTACTAGCGCGTTTGTAAGATACGATCCCATAACTCCAGCCCAGATGTACGCGCCTTGGTTAACCCGGATGCCAGGATCGCAGAACCCTGCCTACTGGAACTATGAAAATGCTACGCTTGACGAGGTTACCCAAAGGATAGCATTCTCCGCCTTTACATCTGAGGACGAAAGAAACCAGCTTGTACGGGATGCAATAGAAATGGGGATTCAGGAATCCGTTAGGATCTTCGTTGCCCAAAAGACAGACCCATTTGTTGCTTCTGCCAACACACATGGCTTAGTGAATGATTTTGGTGCAGGCATAACAAGCAAGTATTCTCTACTTAATGCAAGATCCGGTGACGGCAACAATATTTCACTTGACATCGGAGTCAAGCAGATACATCAAGGATCCTGGAACACGATCACAGGTCTACAGGATATTTATAGCAGGACTATTTATTTCATGGTCGCCGATCCTGGGACCTTTAGAAATCCTTATACCGGCGAGGTAATTCCGTTTCGAAGCGAATGGACAGACATCTCAACAGAAGGTCCCCTTGGCGGAGTCGATGTGCCAGCTGATGCAATAATATGGAACCAAACACTACAGCAATGGGTGCAAGTGGGTGAAGGTGTTAATGCCACGAGCAAGGTGACATTCAAACCGCTCTATTCAACATGGCATCATGGAATTCCAATGGATGTCTCTGATATGATGTATGGAGATTACTTCTCCTATGAATGGGGTACAGATCTTGGTCCGGAAGACCGTACAGTAGATCCTGAATACACCGCGCTAGCAAGTGAAGCCATTAAGCTTTCGAAGGGAGCGCGGTATATCGCCCCAGACATAATCGAAACCTATGCTGACTTTTGGCACTACGACGATGAAGAGATCGCTGGCTCTGTCGCCTTCTTTCCTACTGAGCCGTGGGAGATAATTGCTGCGTCTGAAAGAATTGTCATGGAGGGCAAACTTGCTTATTCTAGAAGCGAAGCACAAGCCAAGGGTATTGGCTGGTATGATCCAATAATAAGAGAACATGCAGACATGATCAAGGAAGAGCTTCAAAAAATGAAGAATGAGCAATTTGTGCCACCTGCATTAATAGATGTGATAACAGTACAAGATGCGATCGAGCGCTATGATGCAGGTATAAGCTGGATTGAAAACCATGGCCACGCTATAATTAGCAACGGCGCGTACTATCTCGACAACTTCAATATAGCTGGAGGAACAATAACTATCAACGCATTTAGGGACTTCTCATACCCGTTTGAAGTGGGCCACTGGACTCAGTATGAAACGCCTCTACTAGCTGAAATTAGTAGTATTGATGTCCCACGATCAATAACAATAGGCCAACCAACATCAATGACGGTAAATGTTCAGGTCGCCAGCCAGCCAAGCAGCAATGCCACTGTGAACTATTTTATTTCAAACAGCGATGGGCAAGTGGTAATCAGAGGAGAAGCCCAGCAGCATCAAGACAACATCGGCCAATTCAATATTGACCTGGCAGCAGAGATGACTGCAAATCTATCACCAGGTCCTAATCAGATAAGGATATTTGCAACTAGTAATGAAGCGCTGCGCCCAGACATTTCGTCAAGCACGATTCTAGCTGTGTCTGGGACCAGTGGTATCAGCCAGACTACGAACGGTAATCAGACGGATACCGATCAATTGCCTTAGACAGCGAAAAAAGGTTGTTGCCAATCATGAATACTTTCAAATCAATCTACTACTTTACATTGAGCACTCGAGTTGCCAACTATGAAGTAGATCAGCAGCCTTCGCTACAAGCTGTTGTTATGAAAGCAGGACTATATCCGCTCTTTGGAATATTGAACTTTGCGGAGAGGGCGCATTTTGCAGCAAGTAATAGTGGTGGGACGGGTGCTCTCACTTCAGGAGGAGTCGCAAGTGAGGTAATACCAGGTACAGCCTACCTGCGGCCAGCCATGATTTTTAGGCTGCTGCTTCAGAAGAAGTTTGGTACTATTCGCAGGACGTCAATAATCACAATTCTCGTTATTGCTATGGCGCTGACCAATGCAGGTATGGTTGTTCATCGTATGCAGCTTCTGATGTCGAGCGTCTCACTCATTGTTATATTACTAGCTACTATTATTATTGTTTCGACAAGCACTGCTGGCAATCTAGCTAGCATAGCATACAGCAAATTGGATAGCAGGAGACACGACTAGCAAAAAGATAATTCTATGAGGCGATAAATAAAATTGGGTGGCTTTTCTCGCTTTCTCATAAAACGCTCAGCAAACATGGTTATAGTGCTGTTTTCTACTTTAATCTTGACAATAGCACTCCTTGGTCCTACAATGGATAAGATACTGCTCGACGCAATAAGATTCAATGTCATCGATGAAGTAAACCACAGCAACATAAAGTTCCAAAATACTATGGAGCGTCAGAACTACATAGACAATAAGATTGACCTCCAAATCAAGACAATCGGTCTTGACGAACCGTGGTATGGTCCTAAGCGGTTTACAAATACCGTCCTCAAGGTGATGGTGCTTGATCTTGGCAAGTCCAACTACCTTACAAGCGATAGCGGCTCGACCAATGTGCGTGATATTATATTGGAAAAGATGCCAAAGACGATATTACTCTTTACCACTTCAACTCTGATGATCACTTTCATAGGTCTTTATCTTGGTGCCTTTGTGGCTAATCGCGCCGGCTCTATATGGGATAAACTTAACTCTGCCTTTGCCGTCTTTAGCAGCAGCTTTCCCACATGGTGGGTCGGCATGCTCATGATCTTTGCTTTTGCCTTTACTTATAATATTTTTCCTTCAAACGCTACTCCTCTGACTTCTCCGTCTGATCCATTATATGCCTTGGATCTGCTATATCACATGCTTCTACCTCTGATAACAATAGTGCTCGTGGGCTTTGGCTCATGGGCCTACATTGTCAGATATTTCGTGGTTGGAATACTTGGCGAGGACTATATCTTAGCAAAGAGAGCTGCAGGCATACCGGAGAAGAGAATTCTATATTCTCATGCTCTAAAAAATGCTGCGCCCCCTATCATAACTGTCGTCGCTTTGAGCCTTGCCAGTTCCTTCGGCGGTGCAATAATCGTAGAAGCAGTCTTTGGCTGGCCAGGTATGGGCAGCTTGTACTATCAGGCAATAGGCTTCTTTGACATTCCAGTCATAATAGGGCTGACCTACATATCTACGCTCATTTTCATCGTCACAATATTTCTTACAGACATCATCTACGCATACTTTGATCCGAGAGTGAAGGTCACATGACAGCCAATATAGAAGTTCTTTCTACATCAGGCATTGTCAAGCAGTTCAAACACTCTAAAAGCGGCCTTACCGGCATCTCGATACTATTTGGCCTTATCTTGATGACAATTTATGCAGTAGCAGCAATTCCACTTGATTTCTTTACTCAATGGAATAACCCTAACTTTTGGATTGACCTGCCAAAGTCCGCGATGCCAGTGTGGGTAAATTTGCTTGGACCGGCGATGCCGGAGCATATCATTATGACTGCCAAGGACGCAACTAAGTCGACCTCTGTCGATAACGGCATGCACATTGTGACCCATTCTTATACTATCAACTTCAATTACGATTCATATGCAAGCGACTTTATGATGATTCATTCTGCAAGGTACGGTAGTACGCCACCAGCACTACAGATTGATGTGCTTAGGCCAGACGGTAATGAATTTCAGATTTATTTTGCTTCACTTCCGTCGTCGTCACCGCAGCAAGGGAGCAATGAATTCTCTGCAAGGATATTTTCTACAGATAGACTTATTGCAGATAACCTACATGAATATAGGGATCTTTTTGCGTATGCAGCAGATGTTTCAAGGCCGCAAGTTATGATTTTTTCTGACACACATGACAATAAGGTACTGAAAGGAGCCTATGTCATCCGCCAAACTTTCTATCTCTTTGATCCAAGCGATTCTGTTACAAATTCTGGTGTCATACTGGGTGGCAAAGTCTATGGGATCATGGGTACTGACGACTTGCGTCGTGATTTAGCTATTGGCATCCTATGGGCTGCACCTGTTGCTCTTTTTATTGGTCTTACGGTCTCCATCGCGGCAGTATTTATTGGCCTGATATATGGTGTTGTCGCAGGCTACAATGGTAGCCGCACGGATGAAGGGTTGATGCGCATAAACGATGTATTTTATTCGCTTCCTACTCTGCCACTGCTAGTCATCTTGTCGATGACAGTGGGACGCAGCATATTTTTGATAACTGGATTTCTGATCATATTTGGCTGGGTCGGAATGGCAAAGATAAGCAGAAGCCTTGCGCTGCAGATAAAGAGTCTGCAGTACATCGAAGCAGCAAGACTGATGGGTCAATCAGACACAAAAATAATTTTCAAGCACATAATCCCACAGCTACTGCCACTAACATTTGCGAGCATTGCAATTGCGGTTCCAAGTGCAATTCTAGGTGAGGCCGCGCTTTCTTTTCTAGGCCTTGGCGACCCATCAATTCCTACTTGGGGTCAAATCCTGCACGACGCCCACTCTGCAGGGGCAATGTCACGAGGTCTTTGGTGGTGGATAGTGCCGCCAGGCCTGATGATAGCAATAACAGGACTTGCGTTTGTCCTTATTGGCAACGCCCTTGACAGCATAGTAAACGTTAGGTCCCGGAGGATATAACAATATA
>CAYXGH010000027.1:0-11450 GCA_964464485.1 uncultured Nitrososphaera sp. | reverse complement strand
GTGAGCTGGAGTCAGCAAACCCCATCTTTGGATAATCAGGCTAGCATGTCTCGGGTGGACTAAGGTACCCCATCTTTTTTTTGAATCCAGTAATTATAACAGCCATAGTTTTTCTTATGGCGAATAATTCTTCGTTACGTGTGTCATATATACCGTCATTTGGTTGTAGACATCAGTTGGAAGCGAAATATGCCTGCTATCACTATGCTTCGCTTAATTACATCAATGTTATATCCGTCTCTACTCGTTGCCTAACAGTACCGAGAAAGCAAATAAGAAAATATATTCCTTGTACTCATCGCGGAGCGGCTCTTCTAGCAATCATGGAAGAAAAAATTCTGCTGCTCATGCATCACCAAGCATTCTAAATAATGAAGTTGCAGTTATATTTCTGCAGTCAAGGACGCCAACTCCATACTTGGCAATTTTCTGCAGTCACCCGCATCGTTGGTAAAGTCGACGCTGGTACATGATCGGTCTTATAGAATTCATCCATTTAGGTTTGTTTGTAGTCATCCCATCCTACGGTCGTCGATATTTGTTCAGTTTCTTCTATACCCTCGGTTTGTCGTCTAGAACATATGAAAAATCTAATAAATTCTGTCTCTTGAAACAGATAGAGTTCTACTAATAAGGGCGATGTTGCTCTAATATGATAGTACATATATGTCCACAATCAAATATCCTCATCATACACTGAGGATAAAGACCAAAGGCCTAGGCTTGTTTATTGCATGTGCGCTTGCATTAGCGCTGTTTATGGTTACGCCTATTGCAGGTAGCCAGATCCCAACTGCGCAGGCACAAAATACTGGGCAAAATAGCACACAGGCTCAAGAGCCAGCCCCTAGGATAAATGCCACTCAGACTGTAACTCAGGCAGATGATAGAAATAATCTTAATAATGACTCGGCCGCTCCTTCGACTGTTTCAACATTCGGCACAGCTACGACTAAGGTCAGGCCAAACCAGTTGTCAGTAGCTGTCGGAGTCGAGACCAATGCCACGACTGCACAGGAGGCTGTATTCCTAAACGCCAACTTGACAGCTCAGGTAATACTAGCAGTTAGAGGACTAGGTATTAACGAAAACCAGATAGAAACGAGCAGCTATATCTTATCACCGATTTATGAATATATACTACCTCCCCAACCATGCATAGAGATTTATCCTCCGCCTCCTGGATGCGAAACAAGGCAAGAAATTATTGGCTACCGCGCTACTAATACTGTGACAGCAACACTTGATGTCGACGTAGATCTGAATGCTGGACAAGTAATAGATGCTGCGATTGGAGCGGGTGCAAACCGTGTAGACTCAATTGTCTTCTTCATATCGCAGGAAAGGCAACAGGAAATACGTGATAGCCTGATTAGAGACGCAATAGCAAATGCACACCAGAGAGCAAACATTGCAGCAGAAGCCCTTTCAATGACAATATCCGGTGTTCAGAGCGCCACTCTGAATCCTATCGATTTTCCAATATATAGCATCGGCCTCCGAGAAGGTGCAGCTGCAGAAGCAGCAGACAGCGTCTCAGCTCCTACACCAATTCTGCCTGGGCAGCAAGAAGTCTCAACAACAGTAAACGTAGTATTTTACATGAGCACTGAAGGCTCTAGTGATGGTTGATGATATCATCTCCTCAGATGGTCTAGGAAGAGAAGACCAAAAGAATTGATCACAACGCAGCAGCAGAAATAGAGCTATATCAGGGGAATTCCTTCACACAAGCTGTGCCACTGCACGGAATTAGATTGACACTGGGCTGTATATATGGACAAAGGCATCGTCTTTGCGGTAACGGAGACTCAATTTGCGTTGAGGTTGATATCATGTACAGAAAGTAGTAGTCAGTCACCTAATAGAGTTGTAGGTTTATCAAAGTGGCAAATTGTTTATTGTGCACTTAAATGCAAGCTCCATCCTCTAACCCCTCTCTTTTATCTATTTCTAAGGATAAAAGTAGAAGAGATGAGTATATCTGTGATCGGGACTATCTTAAGAAAGATTTGAATAATTTCAATGACTCGACATTCATAATATTCGTATAATTCTTACTTAATTGTTAGATCATCTTATTGATGCATCTATTTCATTGATTTACAGAGAAGTCAAGCACTATACTGCTAAACATGTTCGCCAGTTGCAATCTTTATATCTGCAGTTGATCCAAAAGTGCTCTTCAGGAAGACCTCATAATGGTAGGGTAATCGTGCCATCCTCTCTGCGACTCCTTCCCCTAATATATCCATAGATCGTGAGCCTTTCACATACTGTCCTACCTCATAGGAACATACATAAATGATAAGATCTTCTTTACAGAAATTGATCTCCGGAGGCGTTACCATTGGATAATTTGGTTGAGACCGTTGTAGTCCAAAAGATCTCTGCAACGACTCTAAATATTTTCCCATATTTTGTCCAAACTGCAAAGTTTGTACGGCTTTTTCAAAGTCATGTTCAGATTTGAACTTTAATCGATATATTACTAAAATCTCTCTTCGCATTTCCAAGTGTTTTGATCATCCTGTTCTTATGTTGTCTTAAATAAATATGACAATGGTGCAATAAACTATTATCTCATTATGATGTCCTTTTCCAGTCTTATAAATTGCCAAGATAGAAGGATTTCAGGAAGTGTTGTAATGCAGCTCAAAATCAAATGAGTAAATTGCAAAGCTGATAATATTGAGCCTGATTTGCAAAATTCCAACCCGTAGAAGCGAAATACAGTGACATGGTATAATACCATGACTTGGACCGTTTCCGTGTCTTTGCTCTGATCGAAGAGCCTTTTTGGTCTGTTGAATGAGACAATTGATTTACAGTATATATGATTATAGGCCAAGCCTATGTTGCAAAACATTCGAAGCGCTTTCGTGCAACAGGTCTGGTAATCTGTCTAGTGAATCCGATGTAGTTTGACTGGATTCTCTCTCTCAGTATATTATTAGTCGAGAAATACAGATAAAAGACATAATATAAGACCAATTGAAAAGTAGGTTAAATCACGATAAGAATGAACAACAGTAACAATTTTTTGATTTTTTCTCATGAACAGGATGTCGACGGTTTGTTCTCTGCCGCTGTCTTGAGGATGGTGTACCCTCAATCTGAGGTGATATTGACAAACTATGGCTTTCAAAATATGCTCGCAGTAAAGAACAAGGTTCTTTCTTTTACGCAATCCCGCAATTGCGGAACAATCATAATTTCAGATATTGGTATAAATTACGAAAGTTACCTGCCTGTCTATGAGGCTCTCAGTACTTCAAAGCGAAGAGGTTTTTCAAACATATGGATAGACCATCATGTATGGCCAGAAGGGATGGAGGAAAAATTTTCTCCAATTTGCGAAATGGTGCTCCGCTCTGAAACTGAAATTGGAAGCAATCGGCTTAAGAAATGTGCTACAGAGCTCTGTATCGAACGGTTTGCACCTGCCAGTGCCTATGCAAAAACCCTCGGCTATATAGCGCATAGAACAGACTTTCCAGAGTCAGTCAGATTTCCATTGCCTCCTTTGACGGGCCTAATTTCGTACTATTTGGGAAAAAAAGAATTGAACCACAAGCTCTATTCTGTAATTTTGGATAATGTATCTCGCGGCATCTTATGGAATACAGAGATGCAAGAAGATATGATTGAAGCTTCTCGGCTAATAGATGAATCAATTGCGAGATCAATTAGCTCGATAGTCATTAAAGAATTCGATTTTAAGCCTCTTGGTGCAATTGAACAGGTCAGAAATGTAAGGGTAGCAATCACAAAGGCCGACTCATTTGTTAGCAGATCCGTTCTTCTTGGCAAGATTATTGATGAATCTCAAGTCGATCTCGCCGTGGCATATACTTCTGACGGTAAGCTAAGTCTGAGAAGAATACATAGCTTACCTGAGGGAGGTCTTCACATAGATTGCAGCAAGGTTGCTGGTGCATTTCGCGAAGGCGGCGGGCATCCTGGAGCCGCTGGAGGATTCCTCAACACCAGTATTGAACAAAATGGCGATGATGCAGCAATAATTGAGATTGCAATTACTATTCAAAAGTACTTTGAAAAACTAGAACAGGGTACTACTAACTAGTTCACACCTACAGATACTGTAATTGTAGTAGTATTGAGAAATGTAGTAGTTAAACTATTTGATAACACACAAGGATCAGATATGTTGACAGTCCTTTTCATCGAAACTCGTTTGTGAGCTTTTTCCAAACTATTGTCAAAAATTTCTATGAATTAATGATTTGCACATTGATTGTTTTGTTCCTAGGATGAGATTTGCTGGTAAGCCTTTGAATTTTAGTATCAGGAATAATATGGTAGCCATAATAATAGTGCTGAATAATCCAAAGAGTTTTCGCAAGAAGAACATCGTCTGACATCAAAAACGTATTTTTCGCCGAATTGACCCCTAAGCTAGAAAGCCGGAGTCAAACACAGATGACAGAGGAGGCTATATTGGAGGCGACTGGAGTTTTTTCTTTCGTGGATGGCTTCCCGCGGTGCAAGGTACAATTAAGCGGGTTCTGTCAAAGTTGGTGTCTACATATATAGTTCTCCAGCAGAGGCAAGAACAGAGAAATATGCATGCTTTTCAATAGACGGATTGCCATAGAGAAACTTTTGTGACTTGCTCCGGATGATCTTTATTTTTTCTATATGAAAGATATTTGTCAATTAGCAGATCAGATCTAAGTAAAGCGAGATTTTTAATTATGATGTTGTCCAGTTTCATGTATGGTAGAAGGTACAACAGGTAAAAGAGAGAATCCTGATCAAATACCTCAAGATGATGACACGCAAGGAAAGACCGGGAAAGTTGTAAGTGAACAAGCAGGAGTTCAAGGTCAAAGAAAGGAAGTAAACGTAGAAAGCTACTCAAAGGTTGCCGCTATAGGACAAATCCTAAAAGATATGGATTTTCCAGCTGATAAGAATAGGATAATTTCCTTCGCAAGCCAACAACAATTTTCTGGAGCGGATAATAAAAAAGATACAGAAAATAGGGAAGATATATTATCGGCCCTACAAAACCTAGAGGAACGAGAATACAAGAATGTATCAGATGTGACCACGGCCCTAGGCATGGTACATTAAAGCCACCACAAATCTTTTTGGTAGCCTAGCACACACATATCTTCTTATCTCATTTTATTCTACTTCTTGTTTAAACTTTTTTCACCAAGGCAGATGTGTGATAGTTGTTGTTCTCTCACCTACCTAAGGTTCTTTCGCTGCGTCAAGATCTTTTGAAATTCCTCTCTGCGTATCCTGAAGAGAAGATATAGATTGGGATTGGTGGTAATAGTAGTATTATATGACTCCAGCATACCCCAATTACTCTGATTGGATTCCTATCCGCAAGTAGCGCCTCATATAATAATACTTGGTGAGCACTGAAACAATCGATCTGTCTTCTTTGGGTGTTCTAGGCCAACTGACTCGCCTTCGGGCGAGAATACTGCAGCTGCCTCCGCCTTCGTAGTTGTCGTATACTACCTGACATGGCAATTGTAACTACTGGCGGATCAATTAGAGTGATGGCCACAAGGACATTTTCTAGCTGCTCGAGTCTGCACTTTATTATAGACTCATTTACGCCCTGTTGCACTAGCCTTATAGCTGCCTTTTCTGCAGCAATCGTTCCAAAAAGCTCAGAGAAACGCTTTGTGATCGCATTAACTAAATTACTGGATTCCCCCGCGTGCATAATAGAAAGGTAGCGTCGCTTAGATTGCCTTTTTAGCATAAGCCACATTCCTTAATAGCTTTTCCTCAAGCCACTTTGCCATGTTGCGCCAATGGCCTTGAGGCTCGACACCTACTGTCTTCAAGATTGCATCAAGGCAAGGGCCTGAAATCATTTCATATTCTGATGTTGCACCGCTTGAAAGGATGAATTGGCAGCGTGATGAATGGCAGAATGCATACAAATCATTGAGGTTACTAAACCACTTGCCTACAGAACCGCCATCCATCTTTCTTGCAGGATTAACTGTCAGCTCAAGCCCGGTTCCTTTCTTAACCTTTTTTTTTAGTTGTTTCTTGACTTTGTTAAAGTCTCTGATCATTAGAATGTCAGCGGGCTCACTGACATCCTGTGAAACTACCAAGTACGGATAATTGACGGCTAGTGACGGTGCTGTTCTTAGCCTGCAAATTAGGCCTTCACGTACCTTGCCATCAAAGGGGACGCCAGCTCTGCTGATTGAAAGTGCCCTGACCCTTGATGCAATATCAAAATCGCCGCTGACGCAAAGGTCTATTCGATTGAAAAGAAGCGCCTCCTCCGTACAATATGCGATTTTGCAGATATGATTGCATCACCTATATGTTTTTGCAATTCAAGAAGTAGTTTTAGCAAGTTATCCCTTCAAATGTAAATCAAAGAGACCCGTATAATCTTGGATGGCGCCGGAAGGTTTGTAGCGTTTCACTGGCTTGAACCTTATCCTTATGGCGTCGGTTTCTGACAATGACACCCTGCCCTGGCACATCCTCTGCTTGTCAAGGCGGATGTAGAGGTTGCCCTTTTCGTCGGAATAGTCATGGACTAACCGTGACAGCTGTTCCTTATCAGCACTGTTCAGGAGGGAGATGACTCGTTTGGCCAGCGAGCCTGCCTCATGGCTCGAAAGTATTGCCTTCTGCAATAAGATCTTGTTCTTGTAATGTCCCTCTGAAGGTGAGCTTGAGAAGCGCTCAGACGGTACCAGGAGTACGTCCTCTATTGCCTTGAGCACCGTGCCTTCATCTTCTGTGGCATGGAGCACAAGGTTGACTTCGGCTGCAGAAAATTTGAGGCTGCCTTCCTCAGACATTTGAACGAGAGTATATAAAAAACTGGCTAAAAAGCTATATGCTATGTCACTGGGCTGGCGCAGCAGACTCGATTGTTTTGGCCTCGTGAACCGCCCTTGATTCTGCTGTTGATACAAGCTTTGTCTTCCTAATCCCCAGGTGGCGGATCGCAGATATCTTTTTTGCTTCGTCAAGCACATTGGCGCCAAGCTTACTGTTAGTCTCCCTTGGAATATCTTCACCCCTGCTCCCAGTAATTTCTTGTATGAATTGGTCAACTGTCATCTGCGGGATCCTTTCAGAAAGTATCTTCTGTCCTATCAACCTTATCTCATGCTTTTTCGATGAATTAACTCTCCGGTGGGTGAATGCAACCATTGCAACTCTGAATGTATGGCCATCTATCGTAGTGTAGTCATGAGTAAATGTGACCATTGAGCTACCTCTCCGGATAAGGCTCCTGAGAAACTCCTTGGCATATTCGTGTCCTTTAAAAATAGTGGTTGCCACACCGTCGGTTATTTTGTCTATCTGAATAAAGACTTTGATTTGGTGTTGATCCATGCTTTGATCCGGGTTGCCTTTCATCATATCGTGCAGCGTATTTTCAATTGTACGTCCCTTTATTTGAGTTGGATCTGTAACTGGGATATAGTTAATAGCCACCTGCGGCTCGAACCCTGAGGGCTTATTGACAATTACCCACTGCTTGTCGCGCCATTTATCGCGAACTCTGCCTCCCTTTCTCGCTCCTTTAGCCATAAAGTGTTCTTCTTCCCATTCTTTGACTAAAAGAAATAATATATATACGATGCGTCAATTGCGAGCTCGAATCTCCTTCATCCCACCCATGTATTTTTGGAGCACCTTTGGTATTTCCACGCTGCCCGTTGAAGTCTGGAAGTTTTCAAGTATTGCGACCATTGTGCGCTCTGTTGCGACAAGAGTGCTATTGAGCGTGTGCACAAGACGAGTTTCTTCATTTGTCTTGTCGCGGAACCGTATACCAAGCCTTCGAGCTTGGTAATCTAGGCAGTTTGAGCAAGAAACGATTTCCCGGTACGCATTTTGGCCCGCCATCCAGCCCTCAATATCATATGTCTTGGCTGATATCTTGCCGGTGTCGCCGGAGCACAGAAGCATTACACGGTAGGGAATGCCAAGCTGTTTGAAAAATTCCTCAGATAGTGCAAGCATCCTTTCATGTTCCCTCCACGACTCATCTGGGCGGCAGTAGATAAATTGTTCCACCTTTTCAAACTGATGAACACGGAATATTCCCTTCATGTCCCTGCCGTGTGCACCGGCCTCTTTACGAAAGCATGAACTAAAACCAGCATACCTTATGGGAAGCTTTGTTCCCTCAAGGATCTCATCCATGTGCATGCTTGCTATTGCATGCTCCGATGTTCCTATCATGTAAAGGTCCTCTTCCTCTATCTTGTAAATTACATCCTGAAAGTCATTCAGTATGACGGAGCCCACCATCGGTTCTTTTCTAATCATGTATGGTGGCTGGATAAGAATGTAATTATGTTCTGATAAAAAATCGAGCGCAAAGTTGACCAGTGCCTGATTCAGCTTCACAAGCTCATTTTTCAGGAAGTAGAACCTTGCGCCTGATACTTTAGCCGCACGACTCAGATCTACAAGATCTAGTGTAGTCGCAATGTCAATGTGATCCTTTGGACTAAAATCCGGCCTTATGATGCTGCCATTTTGGCTAACAATCATATTGTCATGTTCGTCTTTGCCAACTGGTACCGTCTCGTTTAACAAGTTGGGCAAAGTCATCATCAGCTGATTGAACTTCCCTTCAATTTGAATTGCTTCAGGTTCCGTCTGGTCAAGGAGTGCGCTCACCTGCTTCATCTCCCGAAGTTCAAAAGAGGCATCCTGTTCGGACTTTTTCTTGCTTGCAATGGTTTCCGAGAGCAGGTTCTTTTGCCGCCTAAGCTGCTGAGCCTTGATAATAAAATCAACTCGGAGCTTGTGAAGCATTATCAGTTCGTCTAGTGGGAAATCAGTCATGTTGCGTTTTTTGAGCATTTCCCGAACGGCCTCCGGGTTTTCTTTCAAAATTCTTGGGTCTAACACTAGCCGGCCATCACTTTCTTTGCTACAGATATGTGTTCAAGAATCTCGTCAAGGGTGCTCAATATTGTTGCAGTTGGAATATTTTTGCCTGTCAAGTCAATCTCAAGTCTTGAGCCTCTCGAAAACATTTTCATTGACAGACCCTTTGGAAAGTTAATATTGTCTGGTATTAATGCCTTCACGGCTGCCTTTGCTTCCGCGCTGCTCGAAAAGGGTATCTTCACCCCTACTTCAATGTTAAGATGTCCCCCTGGCAAATTTCGGATCATTTGTCTCCGCCTTTATGCAGGCAATAAGATCCTCAAGAGCGGAAGAAGGGATACTACAGCCCGCAGCTGCAGAGTGTCCGCCCCCTGCGCCATTTAATGCCTTGGAGCACTGTCGCATTATGACACCGAGATTTGCCTGTGATTTGCAATCCAGGCACTTCCTTGAGGAGAACTTGTAGGTCCCATCCTTTGTGAGTGTCCGGACAAATAGTAGCCTGCCCCGAAGGGAGGGTGACCGGCTGAGTAGCGATGACACCGCTCCTAGCATTGCCTCCTCCAAAATGCCGTCTCCATTGACAAGGGTAGTCTTGCCATCGTCTGCAAGCCTCCATTTTTCACTAAAAATGGCGGAAATATTATTGCGCAGTGTCATCTTATATGTACTCATTATCTCTTCTCCTGCGCTTAATGCGGTGTTTCTATCTCCCATACAAATTGCGATACCAACTCCTGCCCTTCCTATCCTGCCGCATGCGTTGAGCATTGTTGAAAACTCCCTTGCGTCTCTTAGAAGACTTCTCTTGTCCTCTCTTACAAGCGTGTAGACATAGCCTATAAGATCGTCGAGCAATATGTCGGATAGCCTCTTATCTGAAGTACCCACAAATTTGGCTACTGCTTCAACAATTGCGCTTTTCTCTTCCTGTGAAAACTCTGCCAGGACACGCCATCGGCCACCACCATTATCTTTGAGTTTTATACCAGCGTTCTTGAGCAACAGGTAGCAGGCTTCCCTATTCCAGGTGAGCCCGTCAATATAATGAAATAATGTATATGCAAGTGCCTCATGTGGAGGACGCGTCTCTCTTCCAGTCAGTATGATATCGAGATCGACGCTTACAAGCCCAAGCGACTGAGCAGTCTTTAGTATTTCAGCATTTAAACCAAAAAGTGACCTTCTATCTCCTTGGTCCTGCCTATCGGCTACTGCTGAAACAACTGCTATGGCCGACAGGTCACGGTTCTTCAAATCAAGCGTGCTTGCCACCATGTAAGCCATTCCCCCTGCCGACACTTCTCTTCCTCCATCAATGCCGAATTTCCACGGATTTAGTATCTGACCATTGTCGTCTGTTAATATCTCTTCCTCAGTAATCTCATGATGGTCGATTATGACCCACTTGTTATCAAGGGCTTTTCTCAGATTTGATGCCCAACCTCCTCCCAGGTCAGTTATGACATAAAAATCGCGGCCGTCAGCTTTCATGTTTTCGACTAGAGATGAATTCATGTCAGAGACTGCCCTCACAGAATACCGTGCACCCATCCGCCTGAGTGCCATTGCCATAATGCTACCAGCAGTGATTCCATCTGCATCAAGGTGTGTAATTATGGCAACCTCGTTGCCGCCTTCTACACTCGTTCTCAGTTTTTCACAAAAATGTTTAAGCGCATCAGTAAGCCTGTCACTCATCTAAAGTACCTTTTACTACTACTCTAGCTGCGCAATGACTGCTGCGTATTTCCAGTTCTTTAGAATTTTCCCCTTTCGTTTGTAGTACTTTGACAGCCTGTGGATCTTTGATTCTATCAACTCAAGTGAACGTACGTTCCTGTGGTCGCTGTTGTGAACTCTAAGGTGCTTCTGGAGTCCAAGAGCCTTTCTCACTAGCTTGTCTAGATCTTCTGGCATGTCTGATTTCATATTATTCTCACTTAAGACGCTCGCGACACCCTTGCCTAGAACCGGCTTGACGAGCGGTATTCCATGTACATCCCTTAACCTCAGCCCTATCTCGCTTGGACTCAAACCTTCCTTTGCAAGCTCGACAACAAGAGCCGAGATCTGATCTCTATTCTGGCTAAGCCAGAGTGCAGGACCCTTTGAAGTAGGACGGGTTGAATGAGACTTACCATGAGTGTGAACGTGAATCCTAGCCATTTTGAACGAGTATGAACAACTCCTTATATAAGTCGTTCCCGGGAATCAATATGGCAAACATCGTTTTATGTTGCTTCAGCTCTTTTACAAAAAAATCCATACCAATTGTATATATGATCTTGATATACAGTCGCCAAATGCATCCATACTTCTCGAATACATGTATTATATTCTACCGAGCCTCAAAATGGTATATTATCCTGCTGCTCTGTGCTAAGAAATAGACCAAATTATAGTGGTTCAAGTTATTGTGTTACAACTGAGCTTGTTACAAAGCCTAACGCCTTGGTCGAGTTCACAAATTCTTAGCTCTGTATCGATTCTTGGATCTTTCAATACATCAGCAAATTAAAACTGAAAAATTCTGCCGGCTACCTTATAAGCTTGTTCTGATATTT
>CAYXGH010000026.1:4993-11492 GCA_964464485.1 uncultured Nitrososphaera sp. | reverse complement strand
AGTTGAGCTATTAACCACCAGTACTGCTACTGCTACTACTATTGTTAATATAACGTAAATCGCTCCAATCAATACCAGAACCTCTTTCATACGCTACTGTCATCGGCCAACACACTACGCCCGTAATTTCTAGATTTCTATAGTTGCTGGCTGGTGAGTAGTCGAACAGCCTGCTTGAATTCTTCCTCTGAAAGCGGCGGCATATTTGCAGTCTTTAGGTTTTCTTCAACGTGCTCGGCCTTTTTCTGTCCGATGAGAGGTGCAATGACTGATGGACTTGATCGAATTATCTGCAGCAGTTTGGCTACAGGATCAGTAACATTTCCATAATTAGGGATCTGGCTACGAAGGAGCCTTCCCTGAAAGAGAGGTATGCTAGTAAATATGCCAATGTTGAGTTTTGCTGCTGCTTGCAGAATTGTAAGATTTTCCTCGGAACCTGCTGGCTGGTTCCTAAGCAAAAGTGCCTCGCTGTACGCAAGATTGTACGGGAGCTGGATAAATCTAAAGCCGTGGTCCTGGCCTCCGACACTCTCAGCGCTCTTGACTGCTTGCTCAAGCGAGAGGTATTCCGGACTACCGGGGGAAACTCTGAAGCAGGTCCAAGTTGCCATGCCATAGTAACGAATCTTGTTTTTAGCCCGATATTTTTCATAAACTTCAAACGCCTTTACAAGCATCTCCATAAACTGCTCCCTGCTTACATCCTGATACCAACTTTCAAAGGCGTTGTGAATGTAAACGAGATCGATGGTAGAAATGTGCATGTTCATGAGTGACTTGTCAATGCACTTGGCAAGGTAGTTAGGGTTGATGACATTGTAGCCGGAGCTGATGTCGTCGGCAGTTATTACTTCAGTCTGGATATACATCCTGTGGATGTATTCCATTACGTCGATGTTTGGGTAGTCACCGTCATTTGTGATATAGCCATTCTTGGTAGACACAAAAACCTGGTCTCGTGAAATTATCCTGTCATTTACGAGACGCAGAAGTGCTCTGCCGATGCTCTTTTCCGACCTCATGGCACGGTAATTTATCGCAGTATCGATGACATTGACCGCGCCAGACTTGACTGACTGATAGACCGCATTTTCAACAGCCTGATCATCTTCCTCATTTAGCTGACCCAAGTACGTCCCCATGCCTATGCTTGATAGGCGCAGGCTGTCAAAAGACTTAAAGTGACTTCTCGGCCTTCCTTGTGAGATAGCATACTCCGTGTATTTCTTTGTGCCCTCTGGTGTAGCATAACCCTCAAGCGTTTCGTATGGTGATGATGACGACGACGATGAAGACGACAATAGTTTACATATAGCAACATGCAAAATAATAACGAATCGAATCTTATTACTCACTAGAAATTTAGGCTTTACCCTTTTGCCAAGATATTTTCAAGACAAAACCTGTTGTTAAAGTAACTAACAGAAAAAAATTTAGAAGAATATATTTTTCTCATCTATAGAATAAAGCTGATAGCCAGCAAAAAGCCAGTAATCCTAGAGTATGTTACGGCTGAAGCCATTGCAGGCACTATCTTTTCAATACTTTCCGGTTCTTTTCTCAGTGACAAGATTGATTTTATAGCAAGCGGTATCGATGCAAAACTGATTAGCGAATAGATCTTCGTAAAGCCGAGAAAAATACCTCCTGTGATCAAAGCATAGGCAGCAATGATAAATATCGGAAATATAGCTGAAGCGGTTTTCCTTCCGAGAATTATTACTAGGGTGTGACGTCCTTTTGATCTATCTGCTTCATAATCAGGAAATGAATTGATAAAGAGCACTGTTGCAGACAGGATACCGACTATTGCTCCACTATATAGAGCAGCCGGCTCTATTACAGCATTTTGGACGTAAAGCGTTCCAAGCACGATCATAGCCCCCTTGATAGCAACAAAGAGCTCACCCAAACCAGCATTTACAATTCTTGTTGAATAAAAGTAGATCGCAACGACTGCAAAGCTAAGTATTACTGCTATCGTTATCCCGCGTATTGCGACAAAATATGCCCCTATGGACGCGCCAAGGATCAGAAATATTATGCCAGCTATGTATACTGTGCGCGGTGTCAGTAGATTTTCTGGAAGAACTCCTGTCCCACCGCTGAACTTTGTTCTTTTCGTTGCGCTATCGATTCCTCGCTTATGATCCCAGTAGTCATTGAGAAGGTCTACGCTTGCATGCAAAAAAACCACGCCAATATACGTAAGTACGGCATAAAGTGGGTCTATGGCAGTATATTTCCAGTAAGCAATAGCAAGGCCGTTACTGACTGCAATTACTGACGCTAGCAGGAATCGGATCCGGATAGCTCGTAGCCAAATAGATAGCACTTATCTCCTGCCATATGCAGGAGAAGCTTATTAGTATGTTTTTTGAAATTATTGAGAGACACACCGGTAATAGGTTATACCATTTATCGTTACATCCTCTATCCGAAACTTTTTCCTCTTGCCTGCTATAGCGCTTGCAAGATCAGATAATCCTAACTTGAGCATGGCATTATTTACATTTGCCTCTGCAATACCGGTTGCCTGCGCTATCTCTCTGGCAGAATAGCCTTTGTCCGAGTTTCTACATAAGAATTGCGTAATGATTGATCCAACGTCTTTGTGGGCGTCAAACTCTGCAGCGTCAATAGGCATATTAATTTGCCGCCAATAGATTCTATAAAGCTACGGCTCTATTACCCCTGTGCTTTCAAGGGGCTTGCGGCCCATAAAGCCCTCATCTTTTCCATGCCAGAACTTGATCTTGTTTTCGCCTACTTTCCAGCATAGCCAGACCTCTTCGTCAAACCTCCTTGAAGGGAAATCAAGCAAGCCTTCATCTACGCTTTTTATTATTACCCCTGTCGCCTCAAGCTGCTCTATGGCCCTGTACAGGTTGGTGACAGCAGTGTTAAGCTCTTGTTTTTTGTTTATAAAACCTTCAAAAGGACTGCCCGAGTCGATTATTGTCTGAATATCCTCTTGCAAGGCAACAACATGATCCTTTAGCATTATGATATTTTCAAATAACCGCTTGACCTCCTGCAGTGCCTTATCAGCAGTCTGTGGCGTATATAGCGTAAACATTAACGAGATTTTGTTCAATTTTTAGATAATTTATGCTTTTAGCACCTGATGAGGGAAGAGCATACAATTTTTGAGAATCATATTGTGTCCTTTTTCATACTCGATGTATAATCTCATTCTTGATCTTAGAGAGAATAGAGAGATACAATTGTTGCTGTGAACCAAACTATATCAGACAAAAACAACCAAAATTCACGAGTAGCATCCACAAAAATCAAAGCATAGAGGGGTAGGTGAATTAAGCCTTAATCTATGCCGACCAAAGCGCCTTACAGCTTCTAAGGCCTTTACGCATTTTTTACATAATTCTCGATGATAGGGACACCCTCTCCCTCTCTTGAAGGTGTTGCAGGCCTTAAAAACAACTGTCTATTTATTTCCTTTCATGGTAGAACCGACGCTTGAAACAGAAAAGGTAATGCCAGCAAGCATGAAAGCCAAAGAAGAGCAAGAAAATCCAATTCTGTTCTTAGAACAGGAGATAGAATGTCCCCGCTGTCACGATAGCATGATTCTTTGTTCTGACTTTGACAACCTGTATTACGTCTGCGAAGAATGTGACTTCTGCTTATATACAATAAAGAAATAGGCATTATAAAAAGAAATTTTTAGGTGCTGTAACCGGTAACTAATGATTGATTGATTGATTGTAAATCGTCACAAATTGGAGAGATTTCATAAGAGTAAGTCTTCGAGCCTAATTCTTTCTACACTTGCGGTTGCAATTGACAGTGTAAGGCCTGCTCCGCTCATAAAGCATGCTGTAAAATTCAGCAATAGCAAACTGACAGTACGTGACATTTACGGGAATGTCGCAAAGCTGGGAGAGTTTGACCGCGTATACATTGTCGGTGCCGGTAAGGCAACACTGGGCATGGCCTATGCAATTTGCTCTGTCTTGGATAACAAGGTTGCTGCTGGTGCGATTACTGTTCCCTACGGGACCAAAGCCAAGGAGATCAAGAGGGTTCTAGTGACTGAGGCCTCGCATCCGATCCCTGACAAGGCAGGTATAAAGGGCACAAGAAATATTCTATCGATTTTGAGAAAGGCTGATAAGAATGATCTTGTAATTTTCCTAATCTCAGGTGGTGGCTCGGCACTAATGCCCCTGCCTGCATCAGGCATCGCTTTGGCTGACAAGCAAAGAATCACAAGCTCGCTCCTTCGCTCTGGAGCATCAATTCACGAGATAAATGCCGTGCGAAAGCACCTGTCAGCTGTCAAGGGAGGCCAGCTCCTGCGACATGTGAACGAATCATGCGCCCGGCTGTCGCTGATCCTCTCTGACGTGATAGGAGATGACCTCGGAATGATTGCTTCAGGCCCTACCTGTCCTGATAGCTCGACTTTTATGGATGCCTTGAATATTTTGAGAAAATATCGCATAGGAGGTCCCGTTGCTGCTATCCAATATGTTGCCAAAGGCGCCAAGGGCAAGATTGAGGAAACGCCCAAGCCACAAGATGAGCTGTTTTCTCGCATCCACAACGTCCTTATTGGAAACAATGCTATCGCGTGCAAAGCAGCAGTAGGCTACCTCAAAAAGCGCGGCATGCAAGCAGTAAATCTTGGATCAGAATTTGATGGCGAGGCTAAAGAATTTGGAGCATTTCTGGCACGGCGTGCACTAGGTCTTGGATGCAAGCGTCTTGCAATAGTGGCCGGAGGCGAGACAACTGTCAAGCTAGGCAGACACAAAAACGGTCTTGGGGGGAGGAACCAGGAAGCGGCACTTTCATGTTTGGATGAGCTTGATCGACACGATATTGCAATAGGATGCATAGGTACGGACGGAATAGACGGCAACTCTGATGCAGCTGGCGCGCTCGTATCACCAAAGACAATAATGCTTGCCAAAAAGATGGACCTCAAGAAATATCTCAACATGCACGATAGTTATCACGCCTTCAAAAAGTTGAATTCACTCATCTTCACTGGTTTTACTGGCACCAATGTAAACGATATTGCTGTCGTATGTCCTGAATTAAAGTAGGATATATACCATCTTGCATATTTTAGCATTAGTAGCAATAGCAGCCGAGCAGCCGCCACTCCTCTCTCTACCGTCGAGCAATCCATCTTACGCTAGGGGGATCCACGTATAGGGCTCGTTTCTGAACTCCACAAAAGAAAGAATAGCCAACTCCAAAGTCTAAGAAATTCAAAAAAGAGTTTCAAAGACAGCAGCAGCTGCCAACTGACAATAGTTCCAAAATATTATTACTACAAGAAAAAGAATTGTGCCAAGCTATGTTTTTGACAGTTATTATCAGCAGAGGCCTATGCATCAATGATTGACTCAAAGTGGATTCTTGAGACACCCCTAGTATCTGACATGTATGTCGCTTGCTACTACATTGATATTGTCACACTCGTCGGTTCTAACCAAAAGCGATCCATCATCCTTTACATCTGCAGCTATGCCTTGAATAGTTCTATTGTTCTGTATCACTATAACCTTCTGATGTAATATGTCCGAGTTTTTCTTCCACTCATGTATGATTGTGTGAGGAGCACAGTGCTTCAGCTCCATATAATAATACTCAAGTCTCTCAAGTATCACCTTTGTCAAACCAAGTATGCTGGTCTTATGGCCGAGTTCATCACTTAATGAAGTGACCTTGATGCTCTTTTCAAGATGTGAAGAGATCGCCGACGAGTCAACATTTGCATTTAATCCAATCCCAATGACAGCGTAGTTGATCCGCTCCGCCTCCATGCTTAGATCAATGAGAATGCCAGCTACTTTTTTGCCAGATATTGTAACATCATTTGGCCATCTTAATTTGGCATCAAGTTGTGTAGTTTTTTTGATTGCATCACATACTGCGAGCGCTGCAGCAAATGGAAGGAGCATGATCTTGGAAGTGGAAATTCTTGGTCTTAATACAACTGATAGCCATATGCCTCCTTTGGGCGATAGCCACTTCCGGTTTTGCCTGCCGCGTCCGCTCTTTTGCTGCCCTGCAATAATCACTATACCATCGGAACTGGGATTTTTCTCAGCAAGCAAGATTGCAAGGTTCTGAGTTGAATGCGTAGTCAGCAGGTAGATTATTTTATCCTTACCTACAAATAAAGTGTCGAGCACCTTTATAAGCTCCCACGGGAGAGGAAGGTTCGTCTCACCGGCAAGTCTATAACCCATCCGGGGCCTAGACTCAATATTATAACCGTATTTGCGTAGAATCTTTATCTGCTTTGAGATTCCGCTTGTTGAAATGCCTGTCTCCTTTGCTAGGATTTTCCCTGATATGTATCCTTTTTGTAATCTGAGCAAGGAGAGGAGGTGCTCTTCTGACTTCATTTGGCATTAGTGCGCATAAGCAGGTATAATATAGTAATCAAATTTATTCTATCATCTTGTCTGCTAAGTTGCTTCAATCATAATTTATATCGTCTAGATATCTCTTT
>CAYXGH010000026.1:0-4893 GCA_964464485.1 uncultured Nitrososphaera sp. | reverse complement strand
GTTTTCCCACAGGAAGAAGGCTAACTACTTGTTGTGTTATTGTTCCATTTGTAATAGACAGTGCCGCCTCGACACGTTGAGTAGACATCAGATTTGCCTTCTCTAAGTGAACTAGTAACTTCAAGCTCCGCCAGCAACCGTTCAATTTCATAGTCCCGCTTTTTTGGCGCAAGTAAATTCAGGATCTCTTCCCTTGAGTACATCTTTGAAGGCTCCCGACGCAATATATTTTGTATTTCCTCCATCAGCTCTGTTGCTGTCAAGTCAATCACTTTTTCTTTGTCCTTGCCGATACTATAGACAATACATCACGGTCCTTTAACTGGTAGTTCACAGGCAACCTGATGCCGTCCCTGCCATCAAGAGCATATATTACGCCCTTTGCCAGCTCGGTATGGATCTCCTTTGCCAGATCCTCAACAGTAGATCCTGATCTCATGAGGTATACATCTGGCAGCACATTCCCATGCTTGTCTGAGAATTTTTGGATGTCAGCAACTGGGTAGACAGCATTCATCTTGAGCAACTTGAATACGACCACATTTATTGCAAACTGTACGCCGGTGCGCATATATTCGCCTAGGATATCCTTGCGTATGAAGTTAAGCGCCCACTTTTGCTTGTCATTGAGCTTTGTCTGATCGTTTATTTCAAAGCGTTCGTCGCCGGGAATATATCGAATGATCCCTTTGCTTTCTGCACGCCGGAGTGTAAGTTCAGCATCAGCACTTGCAGGTATTATTATAACGTCGCGGTATTCTTCGCGCAGACGCTTGAAGTTTTCCGTCGCTGTAGGAAGGTCAACTTTGTTTGCAACTATCAGCGTGGGCTTCGAAATCTCGCGCAGGCTCCAGCAAAAGTCCTTGCTCTCCTGTATCCCAAAGTTGTCAAAGATAGTCTCAGTCAGATTGTTCTGTGCAAGGGCAAGCTTGACATGATCTTCTTTTACCCCAATGCCCCGGAAAACTTCTGTTATGGCAGCAACAGTGTTCATACCCGAGCCAATAGCGCGTGATATCTTGTCCCTGTTTGCCTCAAGCAGCTTTAGGTACCACATGACAAGCTCCTCCTCAATGTCTGCAACATCTGCAACTGGGTCGCCTGTGCCAGGCTCCGCGATCTTGCCTGATACGTCAATGCTGCCCGATGCGTCAACGATGTGCAGCAAAGCGTCTGATTGTGCTGCTATTGTGAGAAATTGGTTGCCAAGTCCCTTGCCTTCCCATGCACCCTTGATCAGTCCAGGCAGGTCTACAAGCTCAACTGGAATAAAGCGCCAGCCATCTATACAACCAGAGTTCTTGGGATTATCCCGCAGGTTGAACTCCTTGTGAACACAATGTGTTATTGCATGAGCGTTGCCCACTGCAGGCTTCTTTGTGGTGAACGGGTAATTGGATACGTCCGCAGAGAGCAGTGTGGCAGAATTGAAGAACGTAGTCTTGCCTGTGTTTGTCTTACCAATCAGCCCTATCTTGATCATGGTTTTTTACTCTATTATTATTTATATATACACTGTGCTCAGTGGATGTGATGACAGACAATTGCAAAGTATGCGACTAAACCTAGAAACCCTCCAAGCAGCAATAGGTGGATAAAGAAATCCTTCTTTTCAGCCGGTGAAAATTTTCTTTGCTTATAGGCTGGAATTGAGACCTGCATATCCCGTATTACTATAGTATTGCTAACGGATAAGACTTGCTGCTCGCTTATTTAGCAAGCAAAATTTTCTGCTCATTGATCTTTAATTTTCTTGGTTGCTTGGAATCTAATTTTGTGTGTCGTCAGTCTGTTGAACTCTATTCGCATAGAGTGGGTGTGCTTCTTTGTAATTTTTATCGCATACAGATGGTTCTTTATAGTGATCGTTAGAATCTCTTTTTAGATATTTCACGCTGAAACTAGAAAAGAAAAGATATATTTTCCAGGCATTTTTAAGTGCCTGCCTGCTATCAGTTACATGAAAAGGCTTGCTACTGCTTCTCAGCCATCGCTTATTTATGCCTATATAACTACTTCCTGCTAAACGTGCATAGAAAATCGGCAGGATATCAATAATTATTATGGCATTATGATTTTTTGTTGCTCCTCCCTTTTTTGAAAAATTGTATTGCCGATATCCATCTTACTCTTTTTGAAGGTTCTTGCTATTATTAACCTCTACGTCTCCAGCCTTCCAAGAGTCATCTTGATCTCATCACAGCGCCAAGACATCTCACTTATCTGGTCTGCAGTAAAGTCAGACTCCCATCTCTCCAAGACAGTCTTGCAGATTTCCGCAGCGTTATATAGTACCGCCCAGTATGGGTGATGCTCTGCAGTTGTGTATGCTAATTCCATCACCTCTCCTAAACCGGAAGATGCCCGATTGATATAGTGAGAATCTTCCCCATAGATTCTGATAACGCTGCCGTCTCTATCGACACTTACTTTGAAAAAGATATTTTGCTTCTGAAGTTCTTCGAGAAGACCTTTGAGCCCGTCTAAAACCTTGTCTATACTTGACATCACAGATAATAGTATCATCAAGCGCATAATTTAACTCAGTCATCGAACAGCCTCCTGTGCTCTGCCATCATGCACCTGTTGTAGACTACTGCAGAAATATCCTTTTCTTTGGCCATTTTCTCTGCTTCCTTGCTGTAGATACCCTCCTGCATCCAGATCACCTTGATGCCCTCCTTCTTTATAGTATCTTCAACCACGGAGGGCACATCTTCTGAACGTCTGAAAATATCGACTATGTCTATTTTGTCTGGTATGCTACTGACAGTAGGATATGACTTGCGCCCCAAGATTTCTGTAGCAGTAGGGTTAACGGGAATAACATTGTATCCGTGATCGATGAGGTACTTTGGCACATAATGAGCAGCCTTGTCCTCATTTTTTGACATTCCTACCACCGCGATGTTTTTCAACGTATAGAATTTCTTTATTTCATCATCCGAGTGAGAGTCTTTTTCCATGCGATAAATTTCATTTGCACATTATTTAAACAGACTAGGAGCCGATCATGCCAGGTAACTTCCATGGAGTTCGATAGGACTGTACTATCTCAATGCTTGGCTCGGCAGTGACTGTCACCTGATCGAGCTGTACATCTTCAGGGGGCGAAAGCGTTAGTGTCTCGCCTGGCTGCAGAACGTCTATTAGAGGCTCTCTATCGCTCCCATAATCGACAAGCACGTTTGTAAGAGGCAGCCTGCCAGTATTCTTTATGACTACCCGCGCATTTGTAAAGAGTGACTGCTCGTCCTTGAGCGCATCTACGCCGAGGTCGTAATCTTCTGTTGGGAGGGTAGAAGCAAACATTGCGACTAGGGCGACTGCAATTATACCAGCCGCTATTATCACAATAAGTACTATGTGCATTATAAAAGATTGAGTCTGAAAATATTTAAGCTATTATTCACCTTTCATCTGTATCCTTGACTTAAACACTGGACGTATTCCAAGCGACGCATAATTACCTGTAGAGCAGGTAAAGCAGAGCTCTTCCTCCGGCATTCCTATTGCCTTTGCGAGATTGGCGGTGTCATTATATCCGACATACTCCGCCCCTATTACCGGTGCAACACGTGACCCTATCTTGTTGCTTGAATCTTCGGTAGTGCCATGCTGGTACGCTATTAATTCATCCTGCGATGGAAAGTCGATGCCGGCATAGCATGGGTAACGTATAGGGGGATATGTAACTACAAGGCTCACCCTTTTTGCCCCTGCCATCCTAAGCGTTCTGATTATCTCAGCAGAGCTTGTGCCTCTTACGATGCTGTCGTCTACGATAACAACGTGCTTGTATTCAACCACTTCCGGGATCGGGATTATACCCTTGTTTATCTCGAGTCTGTTGTTTTGATATGGCTCGATAAAGCTGCGCATAGAGCCTTTCTTGCTGTACCTGTCCTTTAGCAATCCTTCTTCAAATGGAAGACCGAGCTCCTGTGCATACCCCAGAGCCGCTGGTCGTGCCGAGTCAGGGACTGGGACTACAACGTCTGCATTTGTTAAAGGAAATTTCTTTGCAAGGAACTGCCCTATCCTCTTGCGTGCGGCATAAATGTTGATTCCTTCCATTATGCTGGACGGATGCGCAAAATATGTATATTCAAATGCACAGTGAGCATGCGGCCGTTCGTTGGCAAAATGCTGCGAAGTCAAACCGCCCTTACTTATCTTCAAGAGCTCGCCCGGCTCTACATCCCGTGTTAGCTGCGCTCCGACTGCTGCAAGTGCACATGACTCTGAAGCAACAATGTAGGTATTGGTTTCTCTATGATATCCAAGGACTAGCGGACGGAAACCACGTACATCTCGGGCTGCATACACAGAACCCTCATCTGTCAGAAATGTAAAGCAGAAGGAGCCGACCATTTCTCCTTTCAAAATGTGCATAGCCTCTGCCATGTCTTCTTTGTCAGCTAAGTGCATGACAAGGCGCTGAGCTGCCACAAGAGTGTCGCTCATTGTTTGTGGGGTAAAGGTGCAACCGCCAACCATGCCTGACAGCTCTTCTACATTGGCAATTGTGCCATTATGTGCAACACAGAGATCTTTTACTCTGAGAGGCTGGGCGTTTTCAATTGTGCTCTTGCCAAGGGTGGAATAGCGTACGTGTCCGATGGCCGTGTGGGACTTGTATTTTTTGATAACCATTGGGAACTCTGAGGCTGCGGAAGAGACGAGCCCAAGCCTTCTGAATGGCGGCTTGCCGGGAACTGCAATGCCCCATGCTTCCTGTCCGCGGTGCTGTAGAGCTCGTAACGAGTCTATGACAAAAGGTATGACATTATGCCCATCAATAGAAAAGATCCCAATTACGCCACAGTTTTCATGAACCAACCCAGCCCCTCCACCCCAAGATATAGTAGATTGAGCAATAAGCTATTAAAA
>CAYXGH010000025.1:0-11572 GCA_964464485.1 uncultured Nitrososphaera sp. | reverse complement strand
ATGAAGAAGGATTCGTCGAGTCGACGGCGTTTACTCGAGACCTCTGCCTTGGGAGCACGGTGCTAGTAGATCAGGACGACATGTTGCTTACATCCAACTCTGGTGTCATAGGTGTAGTGTACTGCTCATCAAGCAACCTCAACGAGGAGCTTTTGGATAAGGGTTACGCCGAGCTTGAAACGGAGCAGTGCGCAACAAGCGAGTTCGCTGACGAGCCTTGGGCCAAAGACCACGGCTGCTAGGCCTTTTTTTCTTCTTTTAAGGCAGTCGACGGATTTATCTTTATAGTATAAGCGCGTCGCGCTTCGATCACGTTGATCTGCTCCTCTAACAGTTTTTTCATGCCTGCCATGATGTCTTCCTGCCGCTGGTATGGCTCTTGGCGTGCCTCTTCCATTATCCGGTTAAAGTTGCTCACTATTGCCTTTGCCAGCTCAGACAGCCTTCCGACATTTCTTGCTGGGATTGTTTGAAACGTGGAAAGGAACTTGGCCTCTTCTGCTTGTTTAATACTCTCTGCCTGTGCTTCCCTTGTCCGAAGCTCGTCTTCCTGCGTCGGATAATAAGACATCGCTCAAAGGTAGGCTAGTATTGCGTTTAACGGTATACGAAGATAATTCTATTGCTTCTAAAGAAAGAGTAGCTCGCTCCGCATTCTTACCTTCGTTACTGGTGCAATAAGTGACTTTATTTGCGCGCAGCAGTGAAGGAACCTGACACCCTTGTGTGTTGTCTTGTAAACGAGGTTGTCGTCTGAGTCTTTTTCTGCATTCAACAGGCTATGTGATAGTAACGTATTGAAGTAATAGTTCATCTGCTCCGAGCTTAAGTTTGCATGCGACATAATATGCGTCTTTTTGACTCCGCCTGTTGCAGACACTAGTATATCATATATTATGTCAAGTTTGCTTCGGTTCTTAATCTTATCTTGTTCCTGCAATGCAAGTAACCTGTACCTTAGGCAAACGTTTATGAACGCTGCGGTAAAACATTCAGTATTCCGGTTACAGTTTGATATTATTTCTGCGAATTTTATGATAATTACATTACAATCTCTATCCATGGATATATTGAATTGTGATAACCTAATTATTTGAAAACCTTATATTGTAACCTTATTTACATCGTCCCATGAAGCGTGTAGAGGCGATTATACATGCAGAGAGGGTCAGTGCTGTTAACGAAGCTTTAAGGAACGCTGGTGTGGGCGGTGCGACTATCCTTGACGCAAAAGGAAGAGGCAAGGGTGAAAAGCCGCAGGTCCATACTGCTAGGGGGACAAGAGAACTCTCTGCTGAATTTTCATCTAGAGCGAATGTAGTGGTTGTGGTTGATGACCCTGAAGTTGAGAAGGCAATCACAGCCATCCTCGACACCACGAGCACTGGTTCTCCAGGGGACGGCAAGATATTTGTCTCCACCGTCACTGAAGCAATTGACATTGGAACAAGAAAACGTGGTCAGACTGCCATAGTATAGCCTATTTTTTAGTAAAGAATTTTTTAGTTTCTCCAAGCATCAATATCTCAGCTGCTGCAACTTTGATCACAACAGGCAGGTCACACACTGCCTTGCCTATAGCCAGACAGTGGCGTTGTGGAAGCGTCCTCACTATCGATCGTATGGTGTCATTATCTGCCAGCGACACTTTGGATATTTTGTCTAGATCGTTATCGTTTGTAAAGTTAAACAGGAAAATGTTGTCCACCTGTCGATAGATACCATCACTTATTGCGTCGGGCTGGTTTGTGATGAAGGTGGTATAAATACCAAAGTGTCTCATTCGAGTGATTATGTCCTCCCAATATGTATCGCGGATGTAGATGTGTGCCTCTTCTGCAAAGAGGAAAATGGGCGGGATTTGTTTGTGCTCCAGCAAGTCGACAATCTTGCTCAATACTAACTCAACGACCATCCTGCGTACAGTAGGCGAAACTTCGCCCATATTGATTACCATGGCTGCACCGCTCTTGCCTGAAATTATGTCCTCAAATTGCAGACATCGTTCACCGTTGATGAATAGTCGTGAGGACTGGATGACATGGTAGCGGGACACTAGTGCATCTCGCACAAGCTCATTTATGTTCCAAGTGTTGACAGCATTACCTATTGCATCTATTGAAAGCGACTGCTTGCTTTCACACCAGTCCCAGATCCGCAAAAATTCACGCAAAGACGCAGCAGGCATGTCAAGAGCATTTTTAAGCATTCCAGATATCGCTGTCTTACCGCAGTAGTCAAGAGTAAACCTCAGTGTCTTACCTGGCTCAAGCACCTTGACTTGCTGATTGATTGAAGAAGGCATACCGGCGCGGCTCCATCCAAGGCCTCCATACTCATTGTTCAAGTCAAATACGACCACAAAGGCGCCATACTGCACCAGTGTCTTGATAAGCATCTTAGACAGATGTGACTTGCCAGACTCTTTCTTACCTGTAATGACGGTCAGCTTGCCATCTAGATCTTCTGCGTAAATTTCAAACTCTTCTTCGTGACCAGCTCTGCCAACCGGAATCGGAAATGCACCACATCTTCCAAGCAAAGAGTCAAGCTCTTTCATCGCAATCCGCCTTATCTTGGACTCAACTCTTGAAGGAAGCCACGTTACATCGCTTGAAAGTTTACCGTCATTGACTGATGCCCTTATCTTGGCACGAAATACTCTGGCATCCCTTACCAACCGTGACAGGCTCCCGATGTTAAGTGGGTCATGTAGGTTCTCCATGCTTGATGCGTTGACCACCTCTTCTTTGACAATGTCTTCAATTAAAGCCTGAGATGAAAGGTACTCTTCATCATAGACCTGTACAACCATGCTCCTGCTTCTGTCCTCTATGAGTAAGTAGTCTCCCTTGGCAGCCGAATCTTCCTTCATGGCAAGTAAGAGCAGTTCGTTGCCATTCTTTGATAGTATCTTCATACTGGTATCGACCCCAAAAGAGTTCTGCGTATATCATCTGCAGCTAGCTCTGTCACATCATAGTTGTTCAGTATGTGGCTTCTGAGGCATGTCACCTCTGTACTTGTGAACGTAGAAATGTGGTGTGCAAGCCTGAGGGTTTCGGGATAGCCCCCTGCCACTACGTCATTTCCAAGCAGCATACCAAGTGATTGGCTCACATCGCCTACAATGTCTGCTCGCAAAATAGGACTGCTACTGCCCTTTTCCAGCTTAACCATCAGGTTGCTGCCAATAGTGTTCCTGATCAAGCTTTTGATGATATCCTCAACTTCAATGTAGGCCGGCCCTGGCACTTTTGTTAATGGAGCGGCCGCTCTGTCTAACGCCTTGAGCTTAGTGCTCTTGCTAATCCCTACAAGCATGTTCTTTCGGAGAACACTGCTCTCTGAAATCTTGCTTATACGGCAGTCTCTCTCTTCAAAGATCGATGCTTTGAGTGAGCCGTCAACTAGAATTATTGAATTTGTAAAGTGGCTTGCAATCTCTTTCTGGACGGCTCTCTCTACGCGTACTCTTATCAGACGCTTCGCCAAGTCATCATCTAAGAGAACCAGCTTTGAGAGCCGCTCTTCTAGTTCTGATTCATGAACTGTCTTCTCGCTTAGATAGAACAATCCTGGGCCTATCTTGAAATGCATGAGAGTGCGCCCAGCATAGGCTGTAGCGAGGCCACACTTAATGCCATAAAGGCTTCCATCTTCTGTCTCGGCTAGCTTGATGCTGCTAGAGTCTATAGCTGCCACAAGGGCATTCTCTTTGATCGGGCGAATGGTAGTTATTGTTGTTGTACTGTAGGGATTAGATCTCATGCCCCATCCATCAACTGGCATCATTTTCTTGTCGTCATGGCAAAATACAATTTTCTTCCCTTTCAGTACATCGAGCTTTGGAGCAAGACACTTGCTCACTGATTCCCCTATGTCGAGATCCTTTAGACTCAAGATATTGTCCGAAAAAAGGCTTTTTTGGCTGTTCATGTTGATCAACAATATCTGCGGGCACAAGTATATTAATATTGCTCAACATGATCAATATGGTCAGCAACAGATTTATCAATAGCAGCCTGAGAGGTATATTTAAGCAACTATGAGTGACCCTCCTGCTGAGGAAGTCAAGATAAGGCTTAAGCACGGTGAATGGGAAGTAGAGGTAGTCTGCATCGAGAGTAGGGTCAAGCAGGTAGTTGAAAGCGTGCTCTCAAGCCTTGATACTACCAAGATGATGGGGCCAGAAGTGCAGAGCCAGCTCGATGCGTTGAGGCAAGAAATAGACTCCTTAAAGACAAGGCCGATCGCTGAACTCATGCCAGAGGGCGAGCAGCAGCAACAGCAGAAGGTGACAACCAAGAGTGGTATAACATGTAGGGGCCTTTTGGAAAATCTCTGGTTCGAGGGGCATTTTGTTAGTGAAAGGTCTCTTGGTGAAGTACATGAAGAGCTATCAAGAAGAGGCTATAATTACGACAGGACTGCAGTATCGCATTCGCTTACAGATATGGTGCGAGAAAACATCTTGACAAGAATTGGAACAATGCGGAATTACCGCTACATACAGAAAAGGCCACCAAATAGCACTACTGCGCAGGCCTGATCTTTTTGGCTATCGTAGAATCGAGCCAGTGGATGCCTGCTGTCGTTATCCTGTATTTGCTCGGCTCTTTTTCATCACGTGCGACGTGGCCGGCCTTAACCATTTCAGATATTCTGGAGCTTATGGATTTTGGGTTGAGCGCCGTAGCAGTATGAATATCTGATACCTGCATAGAATTGTCCTGTAGCCTGCCAAGATCCTTTGCAATTCTGGCAGCTACAAGCTGCAGAGCTACTATATCCTTATCAGACAGCTTAACATCGGTATCTAGGATTACACGAGGACCTTCTGGTGTGATCTTGATGACATGGGAATATGTTTCGATGAGTTCCTGTGCTGCATAGTTGAGTAGGATCTTTCTTGCAAGATCCATTGAAGGCACCTGCTTAAGCAGAAAGTTCATCACAGATGCTGTGACGGTCTCCGCAGAGCCGCTGAACTCAACCTTTACGTCGCCTATGGTTACGGTGACGTTAACGTCATTTTCAGCTTGGCTCATTATTGTTTTCGCTTGTAACACAAATGGTGGGTTATATATTGAATTCGTTAGATTGCATTCGCTACCACCCCTTGTTCTCCCTTCTCCTATAGAGTACATAGGTTACTCCAAGCAATCCTCCTGACAGTGCAATGCTTATCACTGTAGTGCTGACGTCTCTCTCAATTGCTGTACACGTAAATTCGCCGATAGAGCAGCCAGCGGCAAAGAAGATACCATTCCAAGCAGAATGTGTAATCACTGAAAACCAACCCTTGCCACTGAGCCATGTCCTGAGGCTAAAGAAAAGGGATGGAAGTACAAAGAGCACGTTGCCAAACGCAAGGGTGTTGACGGAAAGCGTATCTGTATTGAAAAGATGTATCCCGACCCACACAGCTCCGGTGACAAGGACATAGTAGGCATTTCCAAATATGTAGAACGGGATGCCAAAGAATATTGTCTCTTCTAATGGTCCTGCGGCAAGTACTGACAATAGCGATCTTGGGATGCTTGGCTGCTCATAGTCCGGAAGAACCTGCTCAATCAGAGGCGTGACTGCAAGAAGCAGAAGAATGCCAATCCCGTGATAAAACAACAACATCTTTGTGAGATAACCTACTGAAGTGCGCCTGTATTTGGACAGCCATGACCTAGGATGAAAGTCGGCCTTTTCTTCAGTAAATCTCCCTGCCAACGGGCATAACATGACTGTTACATTAAAGAAGTTTCTGGCTGACTCTGGCTACATCGAATCTTCCCATGCTGATATGTATACCGTTGGCTCAGCCTGCTTGCAGGTTACGAAACGCTAAGTGATTCTTGCACATGGGCAATACAATCAACGAACAGCTTGAGCGGGCTTGGCACATACTCCAGAGCCATCATGTCCTTATCGCAGAGCGTGATAATCCTCCTCTCAACATTTTTGCAATACATCTTTGAAACGAAATCTAGTATATTATGCTTCTAATCTCCTCTGATAGGATGTGACTGGTCAGCGAGCTGGTTTTCTATGCTTGCAGAATTGATGGAAAGAGATTCAATGTAAATTTCCCTCATAGACTTTGGTTTGTACATTATTACTTGTTGACCATCTTGCTCATCTTATCCTTCAGCATTGCATTTACCTTTTGACCGTTGGCCTTGCCCCTGTATTCTGCCATCGCCCTTCCCATGAGTGTGCTCAACGCATTCGCGCCTTTTTCTTTGATTATTGCCATGTTGTTGCTTATTATCCTGTCAAGTCCTTTGCTCAGCTCTTCGTCACTTATTGAAAACGCACCTACAGCCTCAATGGCTGCGTTAACGATCTTCGCCTCTCTATCTTCCTTTACATTTATCTGTTCATTGACAATCTTCACTATGGTCGGCTCATTTTTCATCAGCTTTTCAAATATCAAGACAACTGATTCTTTTGTTATGGAGCCTCTGTCAAGCCTTGTAAAGATATCTTTTATCACATGATCTGTCAATACGGAAGCATCTAATCCTTGCCTTTGCAAGCTTGTGAGATCTTCTGTCAACTTAGACGCGATAAATGTAGGCTGCACCTCGGTCTTGCTTGCGATCTCCTCAAACACGTTAAGGTATTCAGAGTCAAAGATCTGACTTGCCATCTTCCTGTTGAGATTGTATTTCTTGGCAAGCGAGTCCACAATCTCATCCCACTGTCTTGGGGCCTTATCTGCAAGCGACACAAGCATCGAGTCAGTGATCGCAATCGGCAGTATGTCTGTCTCGGGGTACATCCTTGCTACACCAGGCCTCGGCCTTAAGAACACCGTGTTGCCCTCGGGGGTTGCCGCGCGGGTTTCAGCAGGAACACCATCGACTGCAGCCTTAAGCCGCCGAATTATTGCGTCAGAGGCGAACCTGACTTTGTCATTTGGACCTCCTAAGATAACGAAAGCGTCGTTGCCATTCATTTGTAGTCTTTGCTTGACTGCTGCAACTTCTTCCTCTGTTATTCCATAATTTGGAAGCTCATCTGAATGGAATACACCATCTATATCATAAAACTTGACTAGCTTGCCGAGCTCTCTTCCGAGTCTGATGTCATTGTAGGGCTCAAAGCCGATCATGCCTGCAAACCCTGGCACCTTTATCGCTATGATCACCCCTCCACCTTCAAGAATCTTTTTAACAATTCTTGAAGACGCCTTGTTGTCGAGAATGTCAGTGACATCTTCAATTCTGTCGCCTACTTTTTTGATGTCAACATTCTTTTCTTTCAATTTCTGCGCGATTACTATTAAGCCATATTGTCTATGCATCTCATGCTCGATTACTTTTACTAGCTGATCGAGCTGCTGCACACCCTTGACCTCAACCACAGCACCGTTCTGCACCGAGATGTTGATGTCTTGCCTGATGCTGCCAAGCCCACGTGCAACCCGCTTGCTTGCTCGAAGGAGCCTGCCCAACGTGAGGGCAACCTGCATGATTTCGCTAGGTCTGCCCGTCACCGGTTCAAGCGCAATTTCCACAAGTGGCACGCCCAGTCTGTCAAGGCCGAACTTGCGCGCTCCCTTTTCATCACCTATTAATTTAGCTGCGTCTTCTTCAAGACAGATGCTTTGAACTCCAATTCGCTTGCCTGCAATATCCAGATAGCCGCCAGATGCGACAAGCATCGTACGCTGAAAGCCGGTAGTATTTGAGCCATCTATCACTATCTTACGCATGACATGAATCTCATGCATGACCTTAGAGTGGAGTGCAAGTGAAAATATCAACGCAGTTTCAAGTGCCTCTTTGGTGACATCATGTGGAGGTTCCTCATCAGCCTCTACAAGGCAGCTAGAACCAAAAGCCGCCTGATATTCAACAGTGTACATCTTGGAAAACTCGAACATTGCGGCTGGATCATATGCGCCAAGCTCACTTTGAGTTGGCCGCAGCTTGCGTACAAACGAACTATCATATTCTTTTGCTTCTTCGCAGCTGCAGTTGCAGAACAGCTTGCTCTTTGTGGCTAGCTGCTGATGTATTTCAAAGCCTACCTTGAGGTTCAAAGATGCTGGATCTAGAGTAGATACCACTGGCTAGAAATTCCCCTAACACACGTATTAAGCCTTGCCAGTTCTGTTAAGTGCTCTTACGAAAGCTTAACTTGCTTTCATCCTTTCAGGATTAGTGGTTTAGTGCTACCGCATTTCTGTACCCTCGCTTCACCTGCGACCCTTTTGACTAGAAACTGAATCCGTCCTGACAAGCACAAATCCTTTCACAGTCTTAGAATAGTTCCAATAGTTCCATGATATGATGCTGTATGTACTTTTGTGTAACTTCAGAGGGAATTGTTACGTACCATTCCATGAAAATATCTGTCCTCTGATCTGTACGGATGATATCGTTTTTCTGCATAAGTCAGTTCTACACCTCACAAAAGCCACTGGTCTCTTATTTATTGCACTTCTTTGCGGCTTTGTTGTTCAGCATACAATGGAATAGTTGCCTTGCTGAATTCCCTATATCTATATTTATTATGATAACGGTATGATGGGTGAAATTTCATTTGCGAGGTTTTCTTGCATTATTTTTTTGGCTGCTTCGACATCATCGCTGTTTGCCAGCGCCCACATTGCTTTGACTGTCGCTGTCTCAGATATCATATTAGATAGCGGTATCACACCGATATCGAGTAAGTCTCTGCCAGTGTCATAGACTGTCATCCTTATGCGCCCCCAAATACACTGTGATGTCATGCATGCCATGAGGCCTGCATCAACGGCTTTTTTGAGAGCGGGAAAGCATTCCTTGCCTACGTGACCTAGCCCTGTTCCTTCAAGAACTATAGCCCTGTAGCCTACATTAATCGCATGCTCGATGAGCATAGGGTCAAAACCAGGATAGTATTTTAGCAATATGACTCTATCCTCAAATTCTGTGTTTACTTCAAAAGAGTTGTCACTGGATCTTTGCACCAGCCGATTCGGGTGTTTCTGCTGCATTTCTATTTCGTTATTTCTTACAAACGCTACAGGAGTCATGTCAATCGATTCAAAAGCATCACGCCTGCTTGTGTGATTCTTTCTTACTCTTGTCCCGACATGGCATGCAATAGTGTCGTCTGAAGTGCCAGCATGCATAGCAACAAAGACGCCGGCGTATTTTGACTCTGTTGCAAATATCGTCGCACCAAGTAAATTCAAGGCAGCGTCAGAAGAAGGCCTATCAGATGACCGCTGAGCACCTACAAGCACTACTGGAACAGGCAACTTCTGGAGTGCAAAACTTAGGGCAGCTGCAGTATAATGCATAGTATCAGTTCCATGAGACACCACTATACCCATATACCTGCCTGTCTTGATTTTTTCTGCAATTTTTTCTGCTATCAACGTCCAGTGCTCTGGCCTGAGGTTCTCGCTGTACTCACTCATCAATATTTCGGGATCAATTGATGCATGATTGGCAAGCTCAGGTACTGATGCATACAATTCATCAGCAGAAAGGGCTGCATGCACGCCGCCGGTGCGGTAATCTATCTTGCTTGCTATCGTCCCGCCAGTGCTTATCAAGGCAACTTTTGGCAAATTTTGATTAGCAGTAACCGCCGGAGTTCTGACAGAGGCAACAGCCTGGTCCTTGTCTAACAATTTTGCTATCGATTTTATTTTTGCTACATGTATGCCCGTATTATAGCCACTATTTAATTTAATGACAATGTATTCTTCACTAGCAGATTCATAGCGTGGCATCAATAGGCCAGTTATCTCGCCATTCTCGGTAGCAATCTTGATGCTGTCGCCAACTGAAATGCTGTACTTTGATAATAGCTTGAGGCCTGCTTCCCTATATCCGCCACTATTGTCATGCTTTGTCAATGCTTTTAAGGCCGATTACTAAATATATTAACAAATCCTTCTTCCTAGCTAAAGAGTGTCCGGGCTCCATCCACTATGAATTGGACAGCAATAGCGGCAATGAGCACCGCAAAAACTCTAGTAACAATGATTGAGCCTCGCCTTCCAATTACTCTATAAATCCTATCGATGTATCTTAACACGACATAGGTAATACCTATGACTATCAGGATCGATAAAGCAGTCACGATCAGACCTGTCGTCTGGAATGAGATTATCACAACTGTTATGGCGCCAGGGCCGGCAAGCAGCGGAAATGCCAACGGGACAACACCCTATTCACCCTGCGTCCCTGCGCCGGCAAATCTCCACTCGCCGTGTGTAAGAAGCTCAATCGATACAATGAAAAGCAGGATGTCGCCTGCAACCATGAAGCTGGAGATGGTGATGCTAAAGATGGATAGTATTTGCGTGCCGGCCACTGCAAATACAAAGAGCAAACAAACCAGCTGCAGTTATAATCGCAGTCTTGGTGACAGATGGTCCTTTCTGTCCTTTCCATCTTTTGTGTAAGTGCAATAAAAACTGGCACACTTCCAACTGGATCAATGACTACAAAGAGTGCAATTGTCGATCTGATTAGATCTGTAAGGAAAGTGGAAGAAACGTGATCCACGTTGTGTATTGGCGACGATGTATTATTATTAGCTGTGCTCAGTTATTGCGATGTTCCTTAATTCTAGTATCTTCAGGATCGCCTTTTCGATGTCTTGTTCAGTGATGTAGCCAAAGTCCCAAGCATCGATGAAATTGAGAAAGTCGCTTTCAAGCATCTTTGCTGTATCCTGAAACTCTACCATCCTATCTAGTGTATCTGGCGACCTATAGCCTTTGGCCACCATGATGGGACAGCGATGGTCTTTCTCAATTGGGATATACCAAGCATTCTTGGCAAACCGGTAGTGACCATCCGATATCATAGTATACATGCGCATAAGCTCCTCATTTGTTAGCTTTTGCAGGTCTATATACCATGGTTCGTTAACACAGCTTGAAGCTGGCCGTCCTCCTTCCTTACTAGCATTCTTACTGCCAAACAACATCGGTAACATTGCATGGTTGATCAGCTAGAAATATATTATTTTCTACTTAGATGATGTGGCCTGGCATATCTCTTCGGGAGATTGCCCTGACCCTTTCAACACCATTTATTTCCTTTATCACTTTTGAGACAGGCTTGGGAACGAGATCTTCCCAATTTTCTTCCGCAGCCATCCTCTTCCTTATCTCAGTAGCCCTCATCTCTTCGCGCCTATAAAGAGGCGCTTCAATTGTCTTGATGCCTTGCTCGTGAAACAGCATGAGCGTAAATAGGTCGTTTGCAAACACTACATCATATTTTGGTACAAGCATGTTCACTTGATGGGTCCAAAGTGAGTGCACATCAATATCGGGGACAGGGATTATCAGTATGCGCCTGACATCTGCTTCGCCATCAGCGTCAAGCGACTCTTTTATCATCCTGATCCTCTCGCCTGCAGTGAATGGATTTCTGAGTTCATGGCTCTTTTGCGCACTTCCGACTACTATTACCAGCTGGTCGACCCTACTTAATGCAAATTTAACAGTGGCAAGGTGCCCCTTATGGAATGGCTGGAACCTGCCAATGAAAAGCCCATTTGTAGTCAACAGCGATATGCTAGAGTGGGCACTATTTTTTAAACATATTTTTAA
>CAYXGH010000024.1:10004-11632 GCA_964464485.1 uncultured Nitrososphaera sp. | reverse complement strand
GGTCCTTTCTTTTGCTATCCCTTCCAAACAATCTGCCCATTAAAATAAATTTCCAAATTCACAGATAAATAGATTATGATAAGAAAAATCCTACAATTCATGAGATGTTTATGATCTCTTTGGCATAATTTTTTCCCACATGAGCAACGGTGGCAGCAACAATAGGCCTCATGAAGTCCATATTGAGATATGCGGTACTCCTCCTCTCTTATAAAGAGCACCCTATAGTCCAAGCTTGAGGACAACTGCATTGTAAACGTCAAGCTAGGCTTGACTGGGTTGGAATGGCTACGAATTACCAGAACCCTGATGGCTCGTTGTACTCTACCATGAGTATTTTTCAAAAGCTGTCATATCTTAAATGAGGAGGTTCATATTCCATCTCACTGCACCGCCACAACTTTTCAATAAGCCAGCATCATAGGCCAGATCTGGCAGCAGCAACGAGTAGTCTCAGAGCCTCCTTGCCTAAGTGCAGTTATACCTTCTTATAGAGTCAGAATGGTCTCTCTTTTTATCTGATACTTACGCAGCTTGAATGAATGATGGCAAAGCCTATAACTGCTATTCTAGTGGTGGCCTTACTCCTTAGTGCTTCGGGGACTGTCGGGTCATTTTATTTTGTGAGCTCCCAAGGGCAGACAACAACAGAGCCGGCAGAGCTTACTCTCAGCGAAAGTGAAGCTCCACCCGGTTCTGTAATTGAAGTAGAGGGCATCAATTTTGGCGCTAATTCTCAAGTTTCGATTTATTTTATGTCAGCTGAAGAGGCCGACCTCACAGATGGAAGTGCATTTGTTCTACAAGGGATCGATGCAAGCCAGAGTACAACAACAACAGCTGGACCAGAAGGCACTAGCACATTTTTTGATGCTGATGGTGAAGCTCTACATACATTGGGGGATCTGCTTGATACTACAAGCATTTCTGAGCACAATCTGCTTGTTGTACTTGAAGAAAGCGCGCCGGTGAATGGCACTATGAGCCTTGAATGTGAAGATGTAAACATTGCTCAAGGTCGCATAAATGGCATCATTGGCACCTTTGGAGCAAGTCCTGGAACATACAATGAATGCTCAATTTCTATCTTAGATGCCGATATTACAGATACAGGAGAAATTGAGGAGCTGGTAGTTGTTTCTGACTCTGAAGAAGACTATGAAAATAGCCTAGTGATCACTGAAACTGCTAACGAAGAAGGGACATTTGAATCATCAGTAACAGTGCCCAATGTTGAAGGAGGTGAATATGCAATCCTTGCTGTCGCAGACGACAGAAGAACGGCCGTTTCTGCACTATCAGTGACTGTTGAAGAATCTGTAACTGAACCTGCTGCCGACACTTCTGCTGCTAATGCAACAGAAGGTATCATCATCATGAATGAAACTATTACTCCAGCTCCGGAAGAAGAAGAACTAGCGGAAGAGGAATCTACCACTGAACTTCTTACAGTTGGAATCATTTCAAATGGCACAGAAGGTGTAGCACCAGCCACGTTTGAGCTTGAAGCGGATATAACAGGCGGCACTGAGCCTTACACTTATCTCTGGGACTTTGGTGACGGCAGCGAAGGAAGTGATGAGCAAACTGTTTTACACACATTTGAGGAAGCTGGAACGTATAACGTC
>CAYXGH010000024.1:0-9904 GCA_964464485.1 uncultured Nitrososphaera sp. | reverse complement strand
AGGAAGCATCTGACAATTTAGAAATCACTGTCAATGAACCACCACCAACAGCAGAGCCTCTTACAGTTGGAATCATTTCAAATGGCACAGAAGGTGTAGCACCAGCCACGTTTGAGCTTGAAGCGGATATAACAGGCGGCACTGAGCCTTACACTTATCTCTGGGACTTTGGTGACGGCAGCGAAGGAAGTGATGAGCAAACTGTTTTACACACATTTGAGGAAGCTGGAACGTATAACGTCGTTGTTACTGTTACAGATGAAAATGGACAGGAAGCATCTGACAATTTAGAAATCACTGTCAATGAACCACCACCAACAGCAGAAGTAGAAGAAGAAGTAGAAGAAGCAGCAACAACTACGGTACAGAACCAGACACAAAACAATCAGACTGACACAGCCGGAGAAGAAGAGCCAACAGTTCAGCTAGATGAAACAAGTGCACAACCCGGCTCACCGCTTGCAATCAGCGGTGAGGGCTTCCAGCCAGACACACCAATCCAGATATTCATAAACAATGTCCAAATAACAAACGTAATAACAAATGTAGAAGGGTCATTTAACACAATAGTCATAGTGCCGACCACGGTGGCTGCAGGCAGTGCCCAAGTGGTCGTCAGAACTGAACAGACCAACATCGTCCAAAACGTCAATATAATACAATTGGACGGGAGGACTGAAGAACCTTCAACGCTTCGCTTAACTGCAGTGTCTGCAACAGACAATGGGGAGGCTCTACGCAATGCACCAGTCACTGTATTTGATGCAAGCAGCGGTGAGGTAGTAGAACGCGGTAGGACTCCTATGGATATAGAGCTTCAAGAAGGCACCTACTCTATATTCTACTCTAACTTTGGGCGCTTTGAATTTGAGTCAGCAGAGCCAGGAAGATGGATAGATACACCTGACGGTGGCTCTGGGCTGATAACGATCAGGGAAGGCAGAAACACCACAGTTACTGCACTATATAGCGAGCGACCGGTGCCTCCTCCGCCTCCAAGGGTGACAGACAATTCACTCACACTTCGTGCACAAGACACCCAAGGGAATCTAATACAGGGCATGTTTGTAACGATCTACGATGCAGAAGCTGCAGAAAAGATAGAGCAAGGCTTCACAGAACTTAGAGTTGATGATCTGCCGCCAGGCACCTACCCTATATTCTTCGCAAACTCTGAAGATCTTGAGTTCCTAAGGGCATCTCCTGGTACTTGGATCCAAACTCCGTTTGGTGGAGTGGGTCTTGTGATCATACCTGATGACGGCGAAGACCATAACATTGTAGTGACAGCTGAGTACAATAGAATTACAGTAGTTGAAGAGCAGTTTAACATACAGGCGCCGCTAGATCTCGAAGGGAACATATTCACTATAACGTCAAATGAGACGCGCCCTGAAGGACCATTTGTGATGTCCGGAACGTTTGCACTGAGGGTAAGCGACGAAGAGCCTGTCAGCGCGACTCTCTCTGCTTACTTCATGTCAGCAAGGGAAGACTCAAACGAAAACGTAGACCTAGAGTCACAGAGAAGCAGAGACCACGATACGTTCCAGATAGTGGATCTCAAGCCTAGGGTGGCAAGGCCCATTGGGCTCAACAGCTATATCGTTTCAGGAACTGCCGACCTGTTGCTCAATGGTGATATGTATTCCAACGATGAAAGGGTACACATAATCGTAAGAGGAGGCGAGGAGCTGACTCCAACCAACGTCGAAATCGACTTTCGTGGTGATCACCGCTACTCTGCAGCCAACAGGCTTGACACACTGTATGGAGTAGTTAGCTCTGGCTTCCAATAGTGTGCAAAAAAGATAGGCGATTTTTTCTGCCTTCTATTTTTTAATTTATGTTTCTGCTTTCTAAGAAAGACACGTAATAGCCTCTTATACAACAATTATATATTTTGATAAATTTTATTCAATAAAATCTTGCTACATTATAATGGAATTCAAAGTCGATGTCGGATGCCTGTGTTTGCCACCAGTTTGCTGTTTCTAACTGCAAAATTAAGTCTTTTAAGCTAATGGCAGTTGTGATATTTCTGGAACAGAAGAAAGTGTCTAGAATTAGTTCGGAAAGCATTACTTGAATGTATATCATATACCTCCAAAAAGCCTAGCGCTGTCAGAAATAGAGAACATGCATTGAGAACGTCTAAAAACTCCATATTGTATGTCTGTTGCTTGGTGTGATGCTCAAAATCGTAAGCGACTATAAAGTCCTTCAGCCATGCTTTAATCTAGCCGACATCGCTTCCAGTTGCTATTCCATAACCCATCTTTTTCCTTGCACTCTCTATTTTTTCAACAAAGGATTGGCCCCAATGGCGCTGGTACTTCGGTTTAATATTCAATGTAAATTCGAAATTGTCCGCTTCCAGTTGCAATTCAAAGGCTTTGCCTGTCTTTGCCACCTGAATCCCTCCATCAGAAAGTTGCTGAATTATATTTACAGACTCGCTTTCATCATACTCCGCTGAGTAATTTGTAACAAGACTATTTGGAATCTCCGGGTTGAAGTCTGCCATGGCCTTAATGATACGCTTCTGCCCTTGGTCGCTGCACTTAAGCTCGAAGTTAAGCAAAACTTTCTTCCTATTTTCGGCCATGTTGTAATGTGTTATACCAACCTAAAAAATTTTTCTATGTGAAGCACTAGTAATAAGTTGTTGGGAGATCATCTAATATTTCGTTTACAAATTGTCATTAATTGTCTTATGCCGCAAGAGCAACTTAGTGTGCCTAATGATAATGATACTTACTCTTAAGCAAAGGAGATAGGATATGTTTTTGTCATCGTAGGATGTGACGGACATGATTTCCAGCGAATCAGCTTAACTAAAGATAATAAATTGTTATAACACCAGTTGTCAGAAGATCTTGCTAGGTAAGGATTGTATTTAGAATGTTATTCTTATCTATCATAATGCGCGTAGTCCGAGTACTATGTGTGACTGGACGCACGAAGAAATAAAAGAAAAGGAAACAGTCAGTGCAAAAGCTAAGGCGAAAGACATCGAGACTTTTGAAAAGAAAGAAGAGAGACCACTGACTACAATCAGCTAAGACAAAAAGCACACAAACAAAAAACAGATAGTTAACTATCTTTCTTTTTTCTTTATCTCAATAATGGGAAGTTATCCCAGACACGAGACAGTATTATATATCTCTACATAGAAATGATTAGCGCAACTTTCTCAGCTTGATGTTATAGGCAAGGCTGAATCTGTGGGCTTCGTCTCGAGCATGCTGCAGCATTTTGAGGCCTGCATTACTCTTCGGCAGCATAACTGGGTCTTTGGAACCCACTACATAGATCTCTTCGTTTTCCTTTGCAAGACTGATGCAAGGAACACCTGAGATGCCCAAGCTTCTAAGTGACATGATAGCAGCTCCAAGCTGGCCGCGTCCACCATCTATCAGTATAAGATCGGGAATCTTTTCGCCTGCAGACGAATAGCGCCGGCGAACAAGCTCACTTATCATTGCAAAGTCGTTCTGCTGCCCTACTACTGTTGTGATGTTGAATCTCCTGTAGTAGCTCTTGCTGGGCTTGCCATTGATAAATCGAACACATGACCCAACAGCAATTGAGATCCCAAGATTTGATACGTCAAAGCAATCAATGACTTCAGGCATGGTAGTAAGCTTTAAGGCATTTTTAAGCTCTACCACTGCTGGATCATAGCCCCTTTCAATGTACATTGAAAGGTTGCGCATGATAAGGTCCATAAGCTGCCGCTTATCCTTTGTCAGCGTCTTTTCGACATTAAAGATGCTCACCTTGTGCCCTGATATTTTTTCAAGTGACATCTCTAATACCTGCTTGTCCTCAAGGTCTTCATTGACATAGACAAATCTTGGGATTATTGGGACTGAAGAGTAATATTGTAAAAGAAATGAGGAAAGCGAGTTATCGCCTACTAGATCAAATTCGAACTTTTTCCGATCGCTTATGACACCACGTGTCCTGCGGAGAGCCATTACATGGGCCATATCCTTTTTGGTATCCTTTAAAATACTAACGTACTCTTCATCATGGTTGCGGTTGACAGCCTTTTCCATCTTTTGCTTAATGCGCAAATTATTCAGCCTGTACAGAGTATCACGGATCTCTTTTGCCCTTTCATACTCGCCAAGCTCGGATGCACGCTTCATCGCTGCATGCATTTCCTCAGCAAACCTGTCGATACTGCTCTTACCTTCAAGTATGTCTTGCAATGCTACGATATTCATCATATATTGCTCCCGCATTACATTAGCTATGCATGGCGCATCGCAATTCTTGATAAAGTATTGGAGACAGGGTGTCTTGGGCAGTCTATTGCATACTCTTATCTTGAATAATTTTCGCAAGAGTCCAACTGTCAGGTATTTAGAGCTGCCTCGCACAAACGGCCCGTAGATTCTACCCTTTGGTCCAGTGAATTCTCCTGCCCTGTTTCGTCTTGCGACAAGGAGACGGGGAAATGCCTCGTCTGTTATTTTTAGATAAGTATAGCGTTGCTGATCCTTCAACTCAATATTGAAGACTGGTCTGTAACGCTTGATGAGATTGGACTCAAGAAGGAATGCCTCAATCTCATTATCAGTAACAACAAAATCTATGTCTGCTATCCTGTCAACTAGCCTGCTGGTCTTCCATCCCAACTTGGGGTCGTGCCTACTGAAATAAGAGATGATACGTTTTCGCAGGTTCTTGGCCTTGCCTATGTAGATTATCACACCTTCGCTATCCTTCATTAGGTAGACGCCCGGTTCTTCTGGAATGCGCTTTTCTCTTAGAATCATAGTAGTGAAAGTCATTTCATTGATTGGCCCTCTGCAATATCATACTATCAACTGACAACTTTGGCTTCAGATACTTGCCAGTATAACTGTTCATGTTTTCGCTTACCTCCTCAGGGGTACCGGCTACAACAATTCGCCCGCCTGCTGCGCCACCTTCCGGTCCAAGGTCTACTATCCAGTCTGCTGACGTAATGACATCAAGGTTGTGCTCGATGATTATGACTGTGTTGCCAAGGTCAACCAGCCTCTTTAGCACATTTAGCAGCTTGCTTACGTCTGCAAAGTGAAGGCCGGTAGTGGGCTCGTCTAAAATATAGACCGTCTTGCCAGTGTCGCGCTTTGACAGCTCTGCAGCAAGCTTGATCCTTTGAGCCTCACCTCCTGAGAGTGTGGTTGCAGGCTGACCAAGTCTCAGGTAGCCAAGACCTACATCGCTTAGCGTCTGGAGCTTTTTGGTAATAGTCGGTATCGCATAGAAGAATTTTAGTGCTTCTTCGACAGTCATGTCAAGCACGTCTGAAATAGTTTTGCCCTTGTACTTAATTGCAAGCGTTTCAGAATTATAGCGCTTACCCTTGCATTCGTCGCATGTGACGTAGATATCGGGCAAGAATTGCATCTCTATCTTTTTTGAGCCGCCACCTTCACACGAGCCACACCTTCCCTCTGAGACATTGAATGAGAATCTGCCAGCTCTGTATCCCATCTCTCTTGCCTGAGACGTCTTGGCGAATAGCTCCCGTATGGGCGTAAAGGCATTGACATAAGTGGCAGCATTTGATCTTGGAGTTCTGCCAATTGGAGACTGATCGATGCCTATCACCTTATCTATATGCTCAAGGCCGGATATCCTATCATACCTACCGGCTCTTTCCTTTGTACCGTAAAAGTGTGCGGCAAGTGCCCTGAACAATATATCGTTTATGAGTGTCGACTTGCCTGAGCCTGAAACACCGGTGACAGCTGTCATGCACCCCAGAGGAAACCTGACATCAATGGACTTTAGGTTATTCTCACATGCATTGTGAACAGTCAGCCACTTGCTTGGCTTTCTCCGTTCATGCCGATGGACAACCAGTTGATCACCTCTGAGAAAAGCGCCTGTAATGGAGCTAGGATTATTTACAATCTCTTCAAGCGGGCCGCTTGCAACAATAGCTCCTCCGTGCCTACCGGCACCTTGGCCTATGTCTATTATCCAGTCAGAGCTTCGTATAACTTCCTCGTCATGTTCTACAACAATGAGAGTGTTGTCTAGGTCTCGAAGTTTTTTGAGAGTATCTATTAGACGCATATTGTCGCGCTGGTGCAGGCCGATCGTTGGCTCGTCCAATACATAGAGCACACCTGTTAGGTTTGATCCGATCTGGGTCGCAAGCCTAATTCTTTGCGACTCGCCGCCTGAAAGTGTGGCAGTCATTCTATTGAGAGTAAGATAGTTGAGCCCCACATTTAGTAAAAAGTCGAGTCTTGACATAATTTCCTTCAGTATAGTCCTTGCGATGTAGTGCTCAGTTTCTGTGAGCTCTAGCGTTTGAAAGAAGCGATAGCACTCATCTATTGACATGTCACACACATCCATTATCGACCTGTTCTGTATCCTGACTGCCAAAGCTTCGTCGCTCAGGCGCCTGCCATTGCACAACTCGCAATGGCGCTCCCGCATAAATTGCATTAGGTCTTCGCGCTTTGACTCGGATTCGGTTTCGAGGTAAATGCGGTCAAGGTTTGGTATGACCCCCTCAAAGGATCCACGGTATTCCCATCGGCTGTCAGAATAGCGCGACTGGTACTTGTAATGGATGCTCTCGTCGCTGCCATAGAGTATTACCTTAACTTGTTCTGGCTTCATCTTGGCTATCGGAGTCGCAAGGTCAAAACCAAACCTTCTGCCTACATCGCGCAGCATCGCAGATCGAAATGTTGCAAAGTGTCCAGTCCAGGGTCTTATTGCTCCTTCTATTATGCTCTTTGACTTGTCTGGTATTATCAAATCTGGATCAAATTCAATTTTGATGCCAAGTCCATTGCATTCTCTGCATGCTCCAAATGGCGAGTTGAATGAAAAGGTTCGGGGCTCCAAGTCTCCAAGCGAAATACCGCAGTGAGGACAGGCATTCCTCTGAGAATACATCGTGTCCTTGTTGTCAACTGAAACTACAACAACTCCTCCGCCTACCTTCAGCGCAGATTGTATCGAGTCAAAGAGCCTGCTTTTTTCTTCTGGAGAGGGTTTGAGCCTGTCTACGATCACTTCAATCGTGTGCTTCTTTTGCCTGTCGAGCCTTGGATAATTGGATTTTTCTTCCTCTTCTTCCGCTTCTTCCTCGTCGAGCCTCGTTACCTCTCCATCCAGCCTGATACGAGAGAAGCCATCTTGCTTGAGCTGATCGAATAATTTTTCATATGTTCCCTTCTTGGCCTGTATGACTGGGCCCAAGATCATAACATTCTTACCTTCTGCTGTTTTCATTATAGTTTCTGTGATCGAGTCAGCTGACTGACTGGCTATTTTTCTACCACACTTAGGACAATGAGGTACGCCTATTCTTGCAAACAGGAGACGCAGGTAGTCGTAAATCTCCGTCACCGTGCCAACAGTCGAGCGTGGGTTCTTGCTTGTAGTCTTTTGCTGTATTGATATTGCTGGCGACAAACCGTCGATTGAATCAACATCGGGCTTGTCCATCAATTCCAAAAATTGTCTTGCATAGGCCGATAGTGATTCCACATAACGTCTCTGACCTTCTGCATATATCGTATCAAATGCAAGCGTCGATTTCCCAGAGCCAGACAGGCCCGTGATGACTACCAACTTGTTTTTTGGTATTTCGACGTTGATATTCTTGAGATTGTGTTGCCTTGCTCCTTTAATTATTATCTTGTCGTGCATTATGACACCTTTGAGAACGCCGGCTCGCCAAGAGCCTTTCTTATCTTATCCAGCTTTTCGCGAAACATTATTGCCTTTTCAAACTCTAGCTCTTCAGCAAACCTCTTCATAGTGGCCTCTGTCTCTACAGCGAGTTTGAACAGGTCCTCTCTTGCCATCGACTTTGTCTCTACTTGAACATCGGCAATTTCCTTAATACTTTCTGGTATTGGCTTAACTATTGTCTTTGGAGTTATCTTGTATCTCTTGTTATATTCCAGTTGCTTTTTGCGTCTGCGTTCAGTTTCTTCGAGAGCTTGCTTCATTGACTGGGTAATATGATCTGAATACATTATGACAGTACCGTCAAGGTTTCTTGCTGCTCTACCAAACGTCTGAATGAGGCTGGTTGTATTGCGCAAGAATCCCTCCTTGTCTGCATCAAGGATTGCAACAAGGGAAACTTCCGGGATGTCAAGGCCTTCTCTTAGCAGATTGATGCCTACTAGCGAATCAAACTCGCCAAGGCGCAGCTGCCTTATGAGTTCTGTACGCTCAAGACCCTCAATCTCAGAATGGAGATAGCGCACGCGCACTTTGTTTTTCGCAAGAAATTCTGCCAAGTCTTCTGCCATCCTCTTTGTCATTGTCGTGACAAGCGTCCGCTGGTTCTTCTCAGCCCTGTTCTTTATCTCTCTTATCAAATCTTCCATCTGGTTTTTAGTGGGCCGGATCTCAACCTTGGGGTCTACAAGCCCGGTAGGGCGGACTAGCTGCTCGATGACCTGCAAACTACTCTTTAATTCATAGGGACCAGGTGTAGCTGATACAAAGATCACATTCTTGAGGTAGTTCTCAAACTCTTCAAACTTGAGTGGACGGTTGTCGTACGCACTTGGCAGACGAAAACCGTAGTCAATTAACATTTTCTTGCGTGTATAGTCGCCATTATACATGCCATGCAACTGAGGTAATGTAACATGCGATTCGTCAATTACCAACAAAAAGTCATCGCCAAAAAAGTCGAGCAAGCAGTAAGGCGGCTGTCCTGGTGCCCTGCCGTCCAAGTGACGCGAGTAATTCTCAATTCCAGAGCAATAGCCAAACTCCTCTATCATCTCCAGATCGTATTTTGTGCGCTGTATGAGCCTCTGCCTTTCAAGTTCTGAGGGCAGGTTTGGAAGCCAATTCTCCAACTCGCGCCTGATTGAGGCAATAGCTCTGCTACGAGAATTGTCGTCTGTAATGTAGTGCTTGGCTGGAAATATCTTGACTGCATTTACGTCGCGCAATTTTTTCATAGTGACATGGTCATGTATGCTTATGTGCTCAATCTCGTCACCAAACATTGAGATCCGGATAATGTCATCGGAATATCCAGGGATGATATCAATGGTGTCACCCTTGACCCGGAGGTTGCCGGGCACAAGTGATATATCATTTCGCTCATAACGCGCTTCAATAAAATTGTGAATTAGCAATTTGCGGTCGATTGTCATTTCTCTTGCTACTGGAATTGCGTTTTTCTCCCATTCTTTTGGCGAGCCAAGTGAATATATGCACGATACTGTAGACACAATTATTGTGGGCTCGCCAGACATCAACATCGCAGTCGCTTCCAGCCTCATCTTCTCTATCTTTTCATTCACCTCAGTGTCCTTTTCGATATAGGTGTCTGTCTGAGGAATGTAGCTTTCAGGCTGGTAATAGTCATAAAAGCTTACGAAATAGCCGACATTATTTTTTGGAAAGAACTCTTTGAATTCGGCATATAGCTGCGCTGCAAGGGTCTTGTTATGAGAAATCACAAGCGTATTCTTGTTTGCGCTTGCAATGACATTTGCAATTGTAAACGTCTTACCACTACCGGTCACGCCGAGGAGGGTCTGACGTCCACCCTTGTGCACGCCTCTGACAAGCTGCTCTATTGCTTCAGGTTGGTCTCCGCTAGGAGGAAAGGCATCCTTTGCCAGAGTAAAGCTAGTAGAGCTGGTAAGCAAAGTGCTAGAACACCTATTTTTCCTAACGGGCTTATATGGCTAATGCCTCGCCTTCTTTTACTCAGATTAATTGTATAAGCATGTCTTCATGATGTCTGGCTGTATGCCTGCTCATTTGTATTAATAAATTCTATATTTTACAGAATCGCACTTGAAAGCACAGCAGATGGGGACATAAGAAGTATATAGTCCGGGCAATATGCTCTAATACATCGAGATACGAGTACGCTACTATCAAAATT
>CAYXGH010000023.1:0-11828 GCA_964464485.1 uncultured Nitrososphaera sp. | reverse complement strand
CTAGTGAAAGAATATAGAAAAAACTGAATTTGAGTTTGAAGAAGATGTATATATATGCTATAAATGCCGTGCCAAATGCGATTGGGATAGTATATTGTCATCTGCAGCCGAGACAAAGAAAAAGCTTGAGGAGAACTGGATACGATTTATAAAGGCGAATTCCGCGAAGCTTTCGCTTGGCACAATAGATGGTTCTAGCCCACCTTCGATCTTTGTGGGTCGTTATGGCTATCCAAAGGTCAGGATAGGACCGATGATACCTCCATTGCAGGGTGATACCACTATCTTGGACAGAACCGAGCTGTGGACAGGTAAAAGCCTTGAAGAAATAGCGAACTACCGTCTGTCACTTGTGCTCGGTACGATGAACGTGAATATACATGACATTTCTAGCAGATATCTTGAGAACATGCAAGAGCTCGCTATGTCGGAGAGGCCTGCCGAAACTGAGGCCACATTTGAAAAAAGGCCCGTAGTAGATGTCCACATGCAAAAAGAACTTAGACTTAATCACGAAGCCACACCTTTTGGGCCAGCTGCACCTCTGAGAGGTTTTAAGGTGTCATCACTTTCCGCCGACCAGCGCATTGAAACAGTATATTATGATACAGATTTGAGAGCAGCAGAGGCTATAATGGAGTTGTACAGGCGCAGTGTAGAAGTGAGTATCATCCAACGAGTCCTCAGCATGGGGATGCTTGGAGTAAAGAAGAAACGCAAACTTGTACCTACTCGGTGGAGCATTTCTGCGACTGATGATATTATTTCAAGCATATTTGTAAAGGAGATTGGAATGAACCCTACAATTGATCTGTTTGAAGTAACTCGATACTCGCATCTTGCTAACTACTACTCGATCATATTGATACCAGATGATGGGTGGATTTTTGAAATGATCGAGTCCTGGTTCACAAGCCGAGGCCAGGTGGCCACAGGGGCTGATAATGAAGATGAAAGAGGACTTAACCACAACCCGACAATAGCCGGAGCGTATTTTGCAGCACGCCTTGCGGTAGCAGAACATCTTGCCCGTCGACACAAAAAGGCTGGTGCCATTGTTCTCCGCGAAATACACCCCAATTATGTAATGCCACTTGGCGTATGGCAGATAAGAGAAGGCGTACGTGAAGCTCTGAAAAAGCCTCCACAAAAGTTTGAACGATTTGATCATGCGATGTCGTTTGCCTGTTCTTACATGTCACTGTCAAAGAACGAAGTGGTACAAAAAAGTCGGCTTTGGAAGAGTTTCAAGGACCAGACAAAGATCAGTGATTTTGCTTAACTAAATCCTGGCAAAGGGTCATATATTAGCCCTGCACTTAATGCTCTTGATAGTGATGATGAGTGAGGTTCCCCCAGAAGGCATTAAGCATGTTGTTCCAATCAAGCAGGTAGAAAAACCAGTAAAGATTACAGATCAAGCCAGGGCCGAACTCCAGAGCTCTGGTATGATGGATGAGAAGGGTAAGCTGAAGATGAAGGGTGTAAGTCCAAAGATGCTTAAACGCATGAAGCTAGAGGCAGTTGAGTGCCCTGTACTGAACAGGGAGATCGGCTTTCTGCAATGCTATGTCTGTAAAAACTTTTTCAGTAGGCCTATGGGCAAGGTTTACTGCAAAGGCGACCCTCTGTAGCCACAGACACCTCTCTACTAGATGACAGACATAGTTTTCATTCGCTTATAACAGCTTCACAAATCTATTAAGAATACAGAAAAAAGAGACAAAAATATTGGAAAGGATCCTTCGTCGATATATGGATTTACTATTAACTTGAAATAAGTTCAAGCCTATCCAGAGCCAAGCTAGAATTTATTTCAAAGCACAGGAAGCTGTAGCATTTTGTTGATAACGGATTAGCCGTGGCTTACATGGGATTTCAGCACAATAAGAAGCTGTGCTGTTCTTCACCCGAGTTGGAAGACGTACTGCAGAGCTCTTTCAAAGAGAGACAGGCGCATAATTGTGAAAAAAAGAGAGTATTTTCTTTCGATGAATGAATCGCTAGGATCGGGATAGCCAAATTAGAAGTTAGCCAGTTCTATGTCTACAACATGAGCACTGTAATGGCAAGTTGTCATAACGCCGAGAGCGCCATTTTTGGAAGCAATAATGTAGAGACATCACTTACAATAACTTCATAAATCCTAGTCGTTTTGCCAATGTCAAAGTGGATTCTCAGAAAGAATCGGTTGGGATAACAGTCAAGAAAAATGTAGACTTTAGCGAGTGGTACAGCCAAGTCGTTCTCAAGACCGCGCTTGCTGACTATGCTCCTGTGAAAGGGTTTATTGTACTTCGCCCCTACGGTTATGCAATTTGGGAATCGATAAGGGATATTCTCGACAAGCGATTCAAAGAGACTGGTCACCAGAACGGCTTCTTGCCTGTGCTAATACCTGAAAGCCTGCTGGCAAAAGAAGAGGATCACTTTGCAGGTTTTACGCCGGAAGTGTTCTGGGTTACCAAAGCAGGCGATAAAGAGCTTGATGAAAAGCTCGCGCTCCGGCCGACATCTGAAACGCTTGCGTATTCGATGTTTGCAAAGTGGATAACAAGCTACCGCAATTTGCCACTCAAGGTAAACTTTTGGAACTCTGCCCTTCGAGCCGAGATTAAGTCGACGAAACCCTTGATTAGGACTTCAGAATTTTTGTGGCAGGAAGGTCACACCGTACATGCCACCGAAGAAGAAGCAGAGCAAGAAGTCATGAGCATACTTAATATTTACAAGGATTTGATAGAGAACTACCTTGCAGTACCAGTTATAGCGGGATACAAGACCGACAGCGAGAAGTTCGTCGGTGCAAAGTACACGACGACCCTTGAAGGGTTGATGCCTGTCGAAGGTAAGGCGCTTCAGATGGGGACTTCACATCATCTCAGTCAGAACTTTTCAAAGCCGTTTGGGATAAAGTACCTTGGCAAGGATACCAAGGAGCATTTTGCATGGCAGACTTCATGGGGAATTTCCTGGCGTCTGATAGGCGGGCTGATAATGGTTCACGGTGATGACAGGGGTCTAATTCTGCCACCACAGGTTGCACCAATACAAGTAGTAATAGTGCCTATACACAAGGACAAGAACGCCAAGATGGTCAAGGAAAAGGCAAGGGAAATAGAATTTGAATTGAAGTGCGCTGGTATAAGAGCATACATGGATGACCGAGATGAATACACTTCTGGTTGGAAGTTTAACGAATGGGAGATGAAAGGAGTCCCACTGCGCATCAACATTGGACCAAAGGATATCGAAAAAGGGCAGATTGAATTTGTCAGGCGCGATACAAAGGAAAAAGGGCCTGCGGAGCAGGAGAAGCTTGTAAGTATCACAACCTTGCTTTTAGCGCAGGTACAGGAAAATCTGCTTACAAAGGCAACTGAATTTCTCAGCGAGAACACCTTCACACCTGCCGATTTTGAGAGCTTCAAATCGATAATCAAAGTCAAGGGAGGCTTTCTTCTCGCAGGCTGGTGTGGCCAGGAACAATGCGAATCCAAGATAAAGGAAGAGACAGGTGCAGACATCCGGGTGATACCATTTAACCAGAATGACAAGCCGGCTACCTGCATTTATTGTGGTCAGGATAGCAAAAAGGTAGCGATATATGCAAGGGCATACTAATTGGTAACCCTCGAAGATCTCTTTCCGTTTGGAACAGAACTAGGATACATAGGCATCCTCCTCATCAGTTTTGTGGGTAGCCTAATTCCATTTATTCCCATTCCTTATTTTCCTGTCTTAATTACTGCTTCATTCAATGTTAATTTTAACCCGCACATAATCGCCCTTGTCAGCGCACTTGGCATAGTGGGAGCAAAGATGATAATCTTTTTTATTAGCTATTATGGTCGCAAGATTCTGAGCGATAAGACAAAGAAGAGAATGCGTCCACTACAAAACCTAGTAAGAAGGTACGGTTGGTTTGGTGCATTTATAGCGGCTCTTACTCCAATACCTGACGATATTGTCTATATCCCGCTTGGGCTTGCCAAGTACAACCCATGGAAATTTGCAACAGCCACATTTGCTGGCAGATTCTTGCTGAATGAATCAATTGTCTGGGGCTCGATTTTTCTGGGGAGACCTTTCATCGAGGATATATTATCATCAGATACGATAGATACGACATCAATAATTATAGCGGCAATAGTGAGTAGCATAGTGCTTGCAGTAATTGTATTCCTTTCGCTTAGGATAGATTGGGCAAGGGTAATTGGAAGATGGTTTCCTTGGACACTGAAAAATGGTAATGATGAAGAAGAAGATCATAAGGACAACAATGAAGGCAATGATACCCACACAAAAAAAGAGTTTTAGCTAAGGCTTTGACATTACTCTTGTGTCTTGTCATTGAGCTCGATATAATCTTCATCGATATCAATTACGCAGTCAGTGACCACCGCCTTGACGGACTGAAAGTGTATACTGCCCTGCGGTATCTTGTTCGCCTCCTGCATTGCAACCAGCCGCGTTTCAAGTGCACTTTTGTGGTCGTTACATACCACTGCAAGCATGTATTCACCCTCATGCGACTTTACTGAGATGATATATGAGGGAGCCAGCTGGCATTCCTCTCCTTCAACCTTGGCTGAGCAATGCTCGGGCAAGAACACATCATCTTTCTTGATCGCAAGGCAATATAACAATAACTGACATGTAAATTATCCAAAGATATAAAAACTCAAGAAATTATGCGAATCTCGCATCAATTTTTTCTAGTAGATGAAAAATCCTGCCTGAGAACTACGAGAGAGCGGTAACATCATTGGCGCCTAGAGCAACAGCAAAATGATGCTAACAACAATACTTGTAATGACTGCGGCAGAAGCTTCTAACATCAGCTGGCTCATGTGCCTCAAAAATATAATTGAGGTAACTATTATATATTCCTATTTAATAGGAATATATTGACGCTATTGGAAGTCGATAAGGAAACATTACGGCTTTTGGTCAAGCGTAGAGCGATGCTCCGAGTGCTGTCTATCCTAGTCAAGCAAAAGGGGAACGCACTGCCTACTCGTATACTGCTCCGGAAGTTAGGTGCTAACAACCTTCACCACGTAATTTTGCAGGCAGAAAAGGAAGGTTATATCAAACGCAAAAGAGTCAAGCCACAAGGAAAGGGGAACTATCTGGTCTACAATCGCTTGACACCAAAAGGAAGGAGGTTAGCTGAGCTGAACAGGAAATTGGAGTAATACTAATAACTTGCCTAAAACTAGACCCCATATTTTCTCTGTTATGACATGATATGGACGGAACAGGCTGGAACGTTTGCGGAACGATACAAATATAGACATGGGAAGCAAGAAAGTATGCGAGTAGTACATCTTAATTTATAAAACGGCAGTGGGTTTTTTGCCTGGGTATGGGTAGTAGAAGAAGAAAAACACTTGTAAGGCCTGCAAGAAAGTCTCGCAGAGTGGATGGAAGATGTCCTAAATGCACCACCATTGTGAAGTTCAATGTTTCAGGCCCAATTGGCGATGAGATTTATGAATGCACTGGCTGTATGTCCAAGTTCCACATAAGCGAGTTGTAAAAAACAACTAATAGCGCTAAACTGCTTGGGAAAAGCCAAACCAGCCAAAGCAAAAAATATTGCTACTCATTTTATTGTACGCCTGAAGAATATTTCGTGCTCGGGTTCCATCTGTATAGTAGTATGGGTTATATTGTGGCGCTCGGCCAACACCGTATTTATTTTAGACAAGAGCTTGCTTGACTCGCTTAGCATCTGGTCGCGTACGACCACGTGGCCACTCAATGCGTCCATGCCACTTGATATTGTCCAGACGTGCAGATCATGGACATCTACCACGCCGTCCAGCTGCTTGAGGGTTATTAATAATTCTCGCATATCAAGCTCCGACGGAGCACCCTCTAGCAGTATATGGGTGCTACTTCTCACTATAGAGTAAGCACTTCTTGCCACCAAGCCTGCTATCAGAAAGGCGACAAGCGGATCCACGATAGTGATGCCCGTGTTAAGAGCAATAAAGCCAGTAATGATAACTGCGACGGATGATATTGTGTTGTAGACAACATGGATGAATGCGCTCTGAATGTTGATACTCTTGCCGGCGTGGTGCTTTAGTAGGAACATCACTACTAGGTTGCCTGCAAGACCAATACCTGCTATCAATAGCAGCAGCGGCGCGTCTATTATGCGCGGAGACATGACGCGGAGAAATGCTTCGTACAACACCCATAATGAAATTACTGCAAGCGCTACACCGTTTGCAAGTGCAACCATTACTTCAGCTCTATGGTAACCAAACGTCATTGCTCCAGAATGGCTTCTTGCCGCCATTGTTATTGCAAAAAGACTTAGTCCAATCGCCATCACATCAGTGAACATATGCACTGCATCACTCACAAGCGAAATGCTATTGCTTAAAATTCCACCTACAGCTTCAACAACCGCTATTGCGGTGATGAGTGCAAATGACAACATTAACATCCTTTTGGGCCGCAGCAAGCTAGTTCCCAATGTAGATAGTCTATATGCTGTTTTCTGTATTTACAGATTGTTTCCGCTTAATGGGCAAGCTCCAACCGCGCAGGATTCTTGTACTTTACAACCTGCGAAGCTCCTTCTTTTGGGTATATGCCATAGATAAGGTCAGCTTTGGCCACAGTAGAGTCCTTCAAGGTGACCAGGATTATCTGGCTATCCTTTGAGCGCTCGAGCAGCACCTTTGACAGCCTGTCAGTGTTCTCGGCATCAAGATGTGCGTCTATTTCATCCATCAAGTAAAATGGCGACGGTTTGAGCGACTGGAGAGCAAGCAGGAACACAGTGGCAGCGATTGTCTTTTCACCACCTGACAGCGTGGTTGATTCACGAGGGACGGTCTTACCAGGGAACCGCACTAGCAACATCACACCGCTTGAAAAAATATCTTCAGAGTTCTCGATCTCGAGCCATGCCAAGCCTCCTGTCATTTTCTCAAATGTTGCGCGTATATCGCTGTCAACTTTCTGAAACGCCTCCATGAAGACCTTCTCTTTTTCTTTCACTACCTGCTCAATGAAGGAGACGATAGAATTACGCTCGCTTTCAAGCTGGTTGCGTCTAGTTGACATGCCACGGTAGCCATTCATTACCTGTACGTACGCCTCGTCTGCGCGGAGGTTGATCCTTGACTTGACTTCCTCATATTCGTCAGTTAACTCTTTGATCGCTGGTTCGACATCCATCTCATCAAGGAGGTTCTTGTAGCCAAGAGACAGAAGATTGTTTATCTGACGAGATTCCTCAGAAGTCAGATCTGCAATGTCTTTTCGAAGCAATGCAGACTCCCGCTCTATTAAGTTGTACTCCTTTGACATTTTGCGCTCGCTCTCTGAGAGTGCTTTTATCTTACGCTCATATTCTTGCAGTACGCTGTAGGCGCTGCCCGAAGAAGCGATTATCTGCTGCTCCTGATCCCTGAGTCCTTTGAGCTCTGCTTCAAGTGACTGTGACTTCCTGTACATGTCTTCTATTTGGCGCTTGCGTTCCTCTAGTTCAAGGGAAAGGCGTTCATTCTCTTGGTTCATTTCGGCCAGATGCTGTATATCAGGTTCCAGCTTGGCTTCAAGCCCCCCGAGTATCGATATTGTCTGGCCAAGCTCGATATTGGCTACGTCTATTGCTTTTACTATCTGGTTATGTACTATGTTCTTATCAACAAGCTCATTTTTGCTTGACGGCTCTTCACCTATGCTCTGTAGCCTTGACGATAGCTTTTCCATGGCAGGCGAAAGAAGGGTAAGCCTCCTTGAATATTTCTCTAGCTCTGACATAAGTAAGTCGGCTTCTGACTGGAGGGCTTGATTATCTAAGATGAGCCCTGAGACTGACTTTTCTTTTGCTTCTGAAGATTCTTTTTCTTTAGTAATGCTTCTCTGGACATCTCTGATAAGAAGCTCTAGTTGGACTCTCTCGGATTCGCCCGCGCTTATACGCTTGGAAATTTCGTGGAGCTCTGTGTTCTTCTCCTCAATCAGCTTAGAGAGCTTCGCTATCATTGTACGGAGATTTCCTACGGACTCGCCAAAAAGTATCGCCTTTGTCATATCAGTTATTCTTCCTCCAAAGTCCAACGACATAGAACCTCCAGCCGGTTCTAACAGCTCACCATCAGCTGACACAGTCCTATAGCCCTTCCTTGATAGCATGAAGGCTGTAGATGAATTTCTTACAAGCAGTATGTCTGAGAACAGGAATGCTGGCAATTTGTCATAATCAGACTGTACAAAATCTGACAGCCTCCCGATTACATTGACCTCATCGTGGGGCGTGTCCTGCTTCTCCTTAAAGCGGCTGACGACGTCAAGTGGTATTATTCTAAGACGTGGAAGCTTTTGCTCCTTGGCATAGGCTGCTATCATTATCATTGATTTGATGTCATTCACTACAAACGCTTTCATCCATTCAGAGCCTGCTGCAAGCACAGGCCGCTCGTAGGACTTGTTCCATCTTATTAAGTCGTGCACAAGACCGCATATGCTGAACCTGTCTTTTTCTTTCATCAATTCTGCAATAGCAAGATCCTCATTCATGGCATTTTTGGCTATGGTGGCCCGTTCCTCAAACTTGTTCGCAAGATTCTCTGCACGCACCAGCAGGTCCGCAGAGCCGGCCAGCTCCTTTTCAAGATTTGCTTTCAAGTTTGCAAGTTCGAATGAAAGCCTGGCAGCATCATGCAGTTTTACTCCATAAGACGCAAGTGACCTTTCAAGTTGTGCTATACTGTTTTTTGTAGTCAAAATTTCTGATTGGAGCAAAGTGATGGCTGAATAGTTATAGTCCTTCTTGTAATTGATGGTCTTGATTTTTTCTTCGACTCTGGCCCCAGCAAGCTCGATCCGACCCTTTAGCGCTGCCATCTGTGCAAGCCTCTTTTCTGTTATATCCCGGAAAGCAGCGTATTTAGCAATATTGGCGGTTATCTTTTCAATTTCACTATTGATTGCAGCAAGCTTGATCCTAAGGTCTTGGATGGTTGCCTTCTTTTGCTCCATTTCTTTCTTCAGTCTGTCAACCTCAGAACGTGTGCTTTCTATGCGCTGAACTGCAGCTTGCTTGCTCCTGTGAATGGAAGGCAGCCTCCTTTCAATGTCAGCTATCCGGCGCTCAAACTCACTCAACATAGCCTTTGTACGCTCCGAGTCATGGACGATCCCTGATATTCTTATCGCAATCTGCGACTTAGCTCTATTAGCAGAGTCAACTTGTTGAATGAATCTTGACTTTTCGGTGTCTAACTTTTCAATCTCTAGCTGCGCCTCCTCCATTAGCTTTGAGAGGTGTGATGACTTTTGGTTGTTTGATTCAAGGATCTGAGTGCTTGTGGCTAGCTTGTACCTCAGGTTTCGTATGGTGTTTGATATCTGCACCGCTTTGAACCGCTTGAGCTCCGTGACAAGCTGGTCATATCTTAGATGTTCATTCCTCTCTGTCTCAAGCTCGTCTATGCGCTTTCTAATCTCGTCCATCCTTGCAAATGCAACCTCAAGCCTCCTATCAGCTTCGTCCAGCTGCTTAAGAGCCTCTGCTTTCTTTTCATCAAAGTAGGAGAGGCCGACTATATCCTCTATTATCCTTCTGCGCTCTTCGGAATTTAGTTCAGAAATTCTTGTGATCATGCCCTGTTGTACAATATTGAGTTTGTTTGGAGCTGCCAGCACTACCTCAAGAAGCTCCATTATTGTAGTCTTGGTTACCTTCTTGTCGTCAAGCCAATATTGGCTCTCACCATTCTGACCCTCAATCCCGCGTGTCAAAGTGACTGTATCAGAGTCGATAGGTATACCTCTGTCAGAGTTGTCAAACGTCAGGCTAACGCGGATAAGGCGGTGGTTGCTGTTCTGGCTATCGTGGAACAACGATTGGAACTTGTCTACCCTCAGAGTTTTGGGACTGTTCTCGCCTATTGCAAACATGATTGCATCAATAATGTTAGATTTGCCTGAGCCGTTTGGACCAGTTATAGCGACTAATCCTCTCTCAAAATGCACCGCAGTGTTCTTGAAACCAAATGACTTGAAGCCGTAGACTTCGAGCTTTTTAATGTGCACCAAGGGTAGTTATCTGGTTAGTTTTCACGTGAGCTAATTATACGTTGTCGCACTCAATTCATCTCCTTTTAGTAAAATATTTTTCGCATTTACATCGTTGGAGGAACGCTTTCTTGATAGAATACCATATATAACTACCTGTTCTATTGACAGAAGGCATTTCTGTTTCTGCAGAAGCAATACTTGCTATCGGAATCGCGTTTATAGCTATAAATCTAGGTTAGTTAGTATTCTTACAAACCTATTTGAGAATAACTCACAAGACTTATGATGTGGATGATGATGATGGTGATGGTGGTTCCCCATTGGCTGAACATCAAAAGCAAACTTCGTCTTTAGGAAGGCTTCTTCCAGCACATCAACCACAAGAATTTTTTATGACAGAATTATTGTTGATTACAAGATCCATGCACATAAAAATGTGCTGGAGCTTATAACCATATGCTATTTCCTAAGTAGATGAATTGGCTGCCGCATCTTAGGGCAAAACTAATTTTCTGTCGTATCGCTGGCGAGCAAAAACGTATCTGATGTTGCTGTCTTGATACACCAAGAGAACTATGGAACGACATTGTCGAAAAGCCGCTGCAGAGATAAAAATCTAATAATAGATCAAAGAAAATGTGGAAGGGATCGAATTCTATCGTTCCTTTTTGCCTTCGACAAATTCTAAGAAGTTTGACTTGGCAACAGAATAAGGTAACTGCACAGGTGGATGCTTGAAGCAGTAAGCTGATACACTGTCAAGTGGTCCAGAAATACCTCTATCAAGTGCAATCTTGGTTGCCCTCACTGCGTCTATCATTACACCAGCACTATTGTATGCATCAACTACTTTTAATTTGAGGTCAAGCTCGACAGGGATATTGCCAAAATACCTTCCTTTCATGGATATGTAGCACACTTTGTCGTTATCCAAGAATGGTACAAAGTCTGACGGTCCAATCCTCATCGGTATTTCATAAGGTGCCATTGCAGCTACTGCACTCGTCTTGCTCACTCTCTTGTCCTCTAGCCGCTCCTCGTCCAGCATATTGTAAAAGTCCATGTCACCTCCGATGTTTAGCTGGTAGGTCTGATCTACCGTTACTCCGCGGTCTACAAAGAGCTTTACCAATGTTTTATGAACGACAGTGGCACCAAGCTGGCTCATAACGTCGTCACCAGCGCATGGTAATTTACGATCTTCAAATGCCTGCTGCCATTTCGCGTTTGATGCTATAAATACAGGGATTGCATTAATAAAGGCGCAACCTGCATCAAGGCAGGCTTCAGCATAGTATCTTGTTCCTTGTCTGCTTCCAACGGGTAAGTAATTGAGAAGAATTTCAGTGCCACTATCTTTTAGGGTCTTGGCCACATTTGCAGGAGGTTTATCAGAGACCTGTACCTTTCCGCGGTAATGGTTTCCTAAACCGTCTAAGACTTCTCCTTTTTCAACAATTACCTTCGACTTCTCCACATTGGCTATCTTTACCGTATTGTTTGGTTCTGCAAAAATTGCCTCAGAGAGATCTTTTCCTACTTTTGAATCAATAACGTCAAATGCTGCCACAAATTCAATGTCTTTTGGTTCGTATCCTCCTAAGTCAAATGCAGTAAGTCCAATTGAATCATTTGGCTTACCGTTAGTGCTTGTGTCATAATACTTTATACCCTGTATCAGTGCAGAAGCACAGTTTCCAATACCGGCTAGTGCAACCTTGATTTTTTTAGACATACCTTAGAGAGTAAAAAGGAAGATATTTGTATTTATC
>CAYXGH010000022.1:0-11961 GCA_964464485.1 uncultured Nitrososphaera sp. | reverse complement strand
TCAAAGCACCGGAGGCCTGCTTCAATGTGCACAAGCGTGGAGCCAATTTCCTTTGCTGCTAGTGCACCTGCTAGGCTCGAATTCGTGTCGCCATATACTAAAATATGTGGGGGCCTAATCTCTCGAAGGAACTTTAGCATGTTTTCCTTCAATGTAGCAACATCCGATGTATCGCACCGGAGGTCATAATCAGGTTTGATCTTTAACTCATCAAAAAAGATGCTCTTCATGTTGTCAGAATAATGCTGTCCTGTGTAGATCAGGGCATGGTTGCCCTGGCTATCTAGCAATTGTACCAGGTCGGCGAGCTTAATGATTTCTGGTCTTGTACCGGCTATTGTAACAATGTCTACAACATTTTTTTCTATTTGCATTTTTACAGATTATTACATGTCTTCATTATATTTCTAGGGTATAGAATCATGCTGCATCTGCCACGTGTTTTCTGCTCTTTTTTCCTTCATAAATCCATGTGCGGTCTTAGTGCTCGCCCACGACTTGATTGTAAATGCTCTAATGAAGCTGACAAACCAGTAATGTGAAAACGGCAGGAACAGGGGTATCTGAGCCGCATAGGCAAAACCACGCCAGCCATATTCTTTTATCAAAACTGCAGCTTGCAACGCAAAGAGGACGCCTGTCAGCGTAAACCATATACTCAGTGGCATGTACGAATAGGTATAAGGATAGTATTCATACACGAGGTAGTGAAGAGCTGCAAAAGCAGGAATCATCAGCATGATAAAGCCAGTTATCGCAGCAATTGGATTTAGCCAGAATATGTGGCCAATAATGTCTGATCGATCCGCAATCCTGGTTCCAAGTAAGTTGATGAATCCTTTAGCCCATCTTGCTCTCTGCCTCAGCATGAAATCAAGCGTTGGTGGTTTTTCATCATAGTTTATGGACAGCGGAGCAAATGCTATTCTGTAGCCCTTCTTTAGCAATCGAAAGGTTAACTCATAGTCATCCACAAGATGATTGGCAAACATACCTACCTCTGACAGGATGTCTTTTCTGATAATATAGCCTGTGCCTCCAAGCGGGCATCGGCGACCAATGCAGGTCCTTATTGTCATAAATGGAGTAGACCAGAGATCACCTTCTAGTGCAAGCATCCTAGTTACGAAGTTAAAGCTCCTGTTGCTTGGAATGTATCTGCCTTGAACCGCACAGTAATTTCCGTCAAAGAGAGGTAGTGCTTTCTCAAGGAAATCGCGTGTCAGCAGTCCATCACTGTCAAGTACCATTATGTAATTGCCACTTGATTTCTCAACTCCAAAATTCAATGCGATGCCCTTGCCTGCCTCCTTTGTCTGAAGGTCAAATACCTTCACCCTTGGATCGTTAACCTTGGCTTCATCATAGGTTCTGTCAGAGCAATTATGGCATATTACAATGACTTCGATTTTTTGATAGGTCTGCTTAAGGCAGTCGAGTACAGTCCTTTTTATGACGCTCTCCTCGTTTCTTGCCGGGATTACTATACTGCATAGCTCGGTCTGGTCGCGGAACCTTTCAGACACCCTTTCCTTCATCTTTAGCTGGTAGTTTCTGACTCTGCCGTAGCTGCCAAGGTATAATGCGAATATCATGATTAGCATGGATACATAGATTAGGTTGAAGCCTAGTATTGGCAATGTAAAGTAAGTTAGGTCGAAATCGCTGTCTACTAGAATTTCTATGCCATATATCCGCGGGTATATTGACGCCGTGAGCACTAGAGCCCAAAGTGCAATTACAAGAAAAAAGAATGCTATCCATACTTTTTCGACCAATCAGTTACACCTTCCATAATGAATTAAGGTCACAGCGTTACTGAAATTCATGGTGCTGTATTCGCATTTATTTATTACCATGGTCTTTAGATGATATTACCAACCAAACAGGTTCTGAAAGTAATTGAGCATCTGTGACAGTCGATCCATTACCTGTTTGAATAGACCCTGAGACTCGGTGATTTCATATTCTCTAAACTCTGAGATGATATTCCCATTTGCGTCGGCTGCAGTGACCATTACTATCCGTGAGGGCGGCTGTACATCTATTAATGCTTTATATACATTGTTTTGGTCTCGGAAGAGCCCATCAACTCTTAGCTGACCATCATGCACATATTTGACCTCTCTTGTCCTCAGGCTTGACTCATCTGTTATCCTAACCTTAAAGACATTTTTGCCCCCGTGCAACTCCGTAGTAAGTATCTCTATCTGAGGCGGCTCCCGGTCGTTCTCAACTATTCTTTCTTCTTGTGGACTGTTTTCAGGAAATGGAGGAGGCAACGTTGGGATTGATTGTGCACTAGCCCATCTCTCACCGGACACTGTTAACACGAGTAGCAAAAAAAAAGCAACAGCGAGTTCGTTCAATGAAGGAGAATTGACATTAAACAATTTAAAAGTCATTGCTTTGTCTCTATCATAGAGTATGATATAGTATAATATAATGTTCCATTATTAGAAATTTAGAGTATTTAGTAATGGGTGACAAATCATATATTATATTATGACAGAGAGGGAATTCCAACTATATAAATAATCGTGGGACCCACCCTTTTTGATGAATATTCTTGCCATCGGGGCGCACCCTGATGACATTGAACTTGGATGTGGTGGTCTGTTGCTAAAGGCTTCCCGGCAGGATCATCATAATATCTTCATGTATACCTTAACGCGAGGAGGAGCTTCCGGTGATCCTGAGGAGCGGACAAAGGAGCTAATGAAATCTGCAAAATTTATAGGAGCAAAAAGATTGTGGATTGACAATTTCGAAGATACCAAACTATCGCTTTCAAGCGATCTTATCAATCACATTGAGTTTTTTATAAAGAAGGCTGATCCCGACATTGTGCTCACTCACTCGCTTGGCGATACACACCATGATCATCGAGCAATAGCTGCTTCCACAATGGAGGCTGGAAGATTCGTCCCGAATATACTAGCTTATGAAATCCCTGTAACTCGCGACTTCAAGCCGCAGGTCTATTATGATATTTCCGATGTAATCGATGGTAAGATAGAGCTTATCAATATTTTCTGGTCGCAGAGAAGCAAGTCGTTTCTCCAGTCGAATGCGATTCGCGGCCTTGCACAGTACCGTGCATTGCAAAGCAGATTCAATAATTCAGTAACGTGTGTGGAATCTTTTGAAGTGCAAAAGCTGTTTTTTGGCAAAGAGTTCAAGCTGATGAATATCCCACAAGAAAACGTAAGTAGAGCAGCACATGAGCAAATGCCAAAAGAGGTTATTGAGTCAAGAAGTACCTAAGTTTAGGTTGTATTCGCATTCTTTTGTCCTGCCATAAGGAACACCTCGTCTGTCTTTACCTTGTGTTTGATTGACCTAGCTGGAACGCCTGCAACGATATCGCCGTCAGGAATGTCGTGTATAACAGAAGCACCTGAAGCCACAATGACGTTTCTGCCTACTTTGATGCCATTCTTCAGTGTGGAATTAAGCCCTGTCCAGCTAATGTCTCCTACGCTTGTACTGCCTCCAATAATCGTTCCAGCCGTGAGTTCACAATTCTTTCCTACAGTTACGTTATGAGCAATATGTACTAGAGCATCAAGTTTTGTTCCATCACCTATCCAAGTGTCAGAGAGTGATCCACGTGCAATAGAGCAGTTAGCATATATCTCAACATTGTTTCCAAGCCTTACATGACCCTTGTGAGGGAATTTTTCGAGCTCACCACCTTCATAGCGCTCAAAAGCAAAGCCATCAGATCCCAAAGAGGCTCCTGACTGAATCACGCAATTGTTACCAATTATACAGTTTTGCACGAGTGATACTCTGTCGTATATGATTGTGTTATCGCCTACCGAACAATTGTCGCCTATCACCGCGTAGTCACCAATATAGCAGCCCGATCCTATCCTGGATTTATCCGAAATAACTGCCCTTGGTGAGATGCCAACCAACTGCTCCTGGCGCCTCATTTCCTTGGTCAGTCGAACAAATGTCAGGCGGGGATTATCCGTGAATACTAACAATTGTCTGCTATTTGGGTGAACGACACCTTGCATTTCCTTCTTGCACAGTATCACACCCGCCTTTGAGCTGGAAATGTATGAGAGTCCTTTTTGGCCTACATACCAGCAAAATGCAAGGTCGTTCTCCGTTGCGTTATCGATAGAAGCTATATCCTGCACCCTAATGTTGCTACCCTCTGACTCAAAGTCAACTCCAAGGTTGGATAGAACGGACACTACATCCAAATCTGACATTTGCGAGACTGCAAATCTGTACATGAAAAAATGCTATTAAAGAATTATGTTGCTATCTAGTAAAGTTCGTAACTATAAAAATCTTCGAAACCAATTTTTCTATGTCCATTAATCTGATAAGGGGACTGCAATAGCTACGGTTGATGCAGAGGAGAAAGTAGAATACAAGGTCGAGAGGAAAACCGATGCAGCAGACGAGATGGGCAATGCAGCAGATAAAGTTAAGGCTGGTGCAAAAGCAATGGGCAAGAAACTAACGGATCCGGACAGAGACCTTGGAACAGAATATATAATGTGGAGAAGTCAAAAGAAGGACTCGATTAACTTTTTATTTCATTATGTATATATTATTATATAAGAATCATGTTGAAAAAAATGATTGCTGAACAAACTTAGAAATTTGCTAGAGCCTATACTAACAAAAATTGGCGCAACCTTTGCCTCAACAGGCCTCTCAGCTAACTTTTGGACTGGATTAGGTCTAGCAGTGTCCGTGCTAGCAGCAATTGTCTATACCTCAAATGCATTCTTCAATCTTGACTGGACGCCTTGGAATTTCGCTGCTGTCATAGGCGGAATCTTTCTCTTGGTTTCAGGCTTTTTTGATATTGTCGATGGTAGCGTGGCGCGTATTACAAAGCAGAAATCAAAAAAGGGTGCATTCCTTGACTCTGTCTTTGACAAGATAGCTGAAGTAATTATTTTCGGCGCCATTGCGTTAGGGCAACTTGCAGATTCGTTCTGGTGCCTAGTCGCCTTAGGGTTGTCCCTTCTTGTGAGCTATACAAGAGCAAGGGCCGAATCGCTTGGAGGAAAACTCAAGGGCATAGGAATAGGCGAGCGTGCAGAACGACTACTGATCATTGCGATAATAGGCATGATACCTGTGAGAGAAGCGATGCAATGGGCAATGATAATTGTTTCGATAGTAGCAGGTATCACGTTAGCTCAGAGGATGGCCGTGACTGTCAGGAAACTATCTTCTACCGAAGCTTAGCCGCTGTGCGTCTATCTGACTCTGACCTTACCTTCACGACTCCCCTGTGGACGGCACATGACACGCAATAGAACTTGACATCCGTAGACATAGGTATGTATGCCCCTGATGCTCTCAATTCTTTAGCAAGCGTAGGTTCTACAAGGGTGATCCTTCCTGTTACTTTCTTGGCCTTATCTCGAGGAACCAAAGCCCCGCATTGGCTGCAATGTACTGCGCTCGAGCTACCCTTGCCTCCCTTTGACCTTCCCCGACTTGCTCTCTTCTTTGGCATATATTGCGTAAGAATTGTTTGGTATCCTTTAAATCTTGTGTTTGAAATCCATTATACATTGGTTTTGCCGACTTTGCATTAATAAATTTGGGAAAACGGTCATTATCTTCTATGCAAGGTAATTTTTTATGTTCTAGATGGTAAAAATTACAGAAAACTAGGAAAATTCATCATATATCCTTATGTATTACTAGACTCCCTCTGGTGCGGTTAATCCATTATGTCCGTTTCCGAGAAAGTTCTGCTAGCCTTCGTTTTCCTATTATAGCATCATAATTATTATGCTAATAGTCGCGGTGCATCTTTATTCATGAAACTCTTATTTTTCTTTTTGCTGGAAAATACTGTTTGTGTGCTAGAAGTTAAAGCTTATAGCTCTATGAGGAAAGTATTTGGAAGTCTTCTCAGTCTACAGAAAAATACTATGCAAAAGTATCTTAACAGAATCAACCACAATCCTTATAGCTCTGGTAGATTACAGAGACAAATGCAAAGGGCGCAAGCGCAAGCCCACGCCGCCATCCCAATCCTCGGTTATGGGCTGCGCAGACAAGCCCTTTTATTGTCAACCTAAAACAACTATATGCAGCCAAAATACCTTGAGAATAGCTATTGCCTCACATATTGTGCTTGACATGATAAAAAGTGCTGATGGGACGGTCACAGAAAGCGTCGGCGGACCGGTGTGCTATTGCGGTATTACAAGCAGGAGATTTGGGTTTGATGTCAGCCCCGTTACAAAAGTGGGAAACGATCTTCCAAAAAAATTGTTCAATATGCTGCAGAATAATGACATCATATTGAGCGAGAATGCTAGGATAGATGCGCCGACTACTAAATTTCGGATCGATTCTCAAGTCGGATCGCGACAGCTATTGCTGAGTGACAAGTGCAAAGCCATCAGTGTCGAGGACATTCAAGACATGAAGGTCGACTGCTGGTTGGCGAGCCCTGTAATCGACGAATTGCCTCAAGATGTGTTTGCTGCAATAAAGCAGAATAGAGGCGAAAAAAATTTCGTCATGCTCGATCCCCAAGGCTACTTGCGCCTAGTCGGCTATAAAGGCTCTGTGACATTGAAAGACAAGTTAGAATTAGATCTGTCGGGCATAAATGCAATAAAGGTCGACAATCAGGAAATGTCAGCACTTACAGGCGGCTTGCAAGGGCTAGATGGTATGGAGGCATTGCAGTCAAATGGTATAGAATTTGTAATCCATACAGAGCACCGGGCTATCCATTTGCTTCACAAGAAAATGCACTACTGGTTGAGCGTGAATGACATTGACACGGTGGACTCTACAGGCGTAGGCGACATACTATGTGCGTCATTTTCGTGTGCCTATCTGAAAGAAAAGGATCCAATATGGGCGATCTGCTTTGGCGCTGGTGCAGTTAAGGCAGCTCTTGAAACAAGGCAAGTCGGCCTTGCCAAGATTCCCGCAATGTCGAAGATAGAACAGACCGCCTCCTATTTTTACAATGCCATTGGATTTCAGCGTCTTTCTTAGCTTTAAATTCGACCATAGAACAACAAATATAGTATAATAACAATGAAAGTTGCGCTTTCAGGCATCGATATGCGAGACGGAGCGCTCCTTTCCAAAGTAAAAAAGACGCTAGAATCACTGACTGTCAAGACGCAGATAATGAAGGATGGTGATTATCATGCTGCAAAAGAAGTAGATCTGGTGATGGTAGCCGGAGGCGACAGAGGTATCCTTGATTACTTCCATAAGATTGAGTATGACTCACCTCCTGTTCTTGGCATCTACGAGACTGACTCGACGGGCTTCCTTGCCCAGTTAGATGCAAAAGAACTGGACTCTGCAACATCTCAGCTCAAGCGCGGCAACTATTCAGTCGAGGAGGTCTTTCGGCTTGCTGTTAAAGTAGACGGCAAGCAGGCTGACCCTGTCCTAAATGATGTAGCAGTTTTTCCAAGTAAGAGTGCAACTCTCATGGAGCATGTCTTGCGGATAGATGCCAACGACATTTGGCATGATAAGAGTGACGGCGTCATAATTTCAACTCCCACAGGCTCCACTGCATATTCAATGTCGGCCGGCGGACCCATGGTACTACAAAAGGCACTTGTTTTTTTGGTCGTTTCAGTAAACTCACTTGACAACACCCGGAGACCACTTATTGTTCCAAACCAAAGCAAGCTCGAAATCACGGACATCACTAGTCGCTACCACTGCGAAGTAGTGCTTGATGGGGGCCACAGGATACAGATAAAGAACACCCTTGAATGCAGCAAGCATGCATTTCCCGCACGCCTTGTAAGGCTTGGTGGTCCTTCTTCTGCAGCATCACTTATGGCAAAGAAAGTCAAGCTTGCCGAAGATATGCTAAAGATGCCTCCAAGTGCCAAACTCATATTGAAGACACTGGAGTATGAAGGATCATTAAGCCAGAAGGACTTAGCGACCCGGACAATGCTCCCCGAGCGCACCATTCGGCTATCACTCAGCCACCTTATCAACCAAGGGTACGTGAAAAAGAAAACCTCGCTCCGCGATGCCCGGCAGAGGATATATGAATTAAAATTCTAATACTTTGCAGCAGCCTTGACAAATGCCTCAAAGGCCTGCTCAGGCCTACCTGGTCTGCTGTTAAATTCTGCGTGGTACTGTACAGCAAAGAAAAACTTATGATTCAGTATTTCTAGCATTTCCATTCGTCTGCCGCTGTCAGAATGAGCTGACATCACAAGGCCGTTATTTGTTACAAGGTCAAGGTATTTTTGGTTAAATTCAAAGCGGTGCCTGTGTCGTCTCTTTATCGAGCTCGACAGATATATACCAGCCGCAACTGTTTTTGGTATTATGGTTATTTCATGGCTTCCGAGACGCATTGTACCTCCGATATTGTGGACATCGAGCTGCTCTGGCATGAAATCAACAACAGGATTCTTTGTGTTTGGCTCGAGCTCAGTAGAATTTGCGTCACTCAATTTACAGACATGTCTTGCGAATGCAACAATTGCCAGCTGAAACCCAAAGCAGATTCCAAGATATGGGATGTTGTTTGCCCTTGCAAAATTGGCCGCACTTATGATGCCCTCGCTTCCCCTTGTTCCAAAGCCGCCAGGTGCCAGTATCCCCTCAAAGTTTTTCAACATCGATAGATCCTGCTGACTACCATTTTCAAATTTTTCAGAGTCGATCCAATACACGTCAACCTTTTTGCCAATGCTTGCACCAGCATGCAATAGCGCCTGGTAAATACTGACATAGCTGTCTGGCAGCTTTACGTACTTGCCTACGACTGCGATTTTGATCGAACCCTCCTGCTTTGAGAAAGATTCTGCTATGGCCTTCCAATTACCCCATTGAGGTGTGCTCCTTTGGAGTCCAAGTCGCTCTGCTATTGATCTGAGCATACCCTGGTTTTCGAGCACTTCAGGTACCTTGTATATTGAAGGTACATCGTGACACGAGATTACGCAATTTTGTTCTACGCTTGCAAAAAGTGAAATCTTGCGCCTGGCGTCATCTCTTAGTGGCGTCTTGCATCTGACAGCAAGAATATCTGGCTGAATCCCAATCCTTCTTAACTCTTGGACGCTATGCTGGGTCGGTTTTGTCTTTTGCTCGCCTACAACATCAAGCACCGGTGCCAATGTTACGTGAATGAAAAGCGTATTTGAATGACCTAGCTCCAGTTCCATCTGTCTGAATGCTTCAAGGAATGGCAAGCTCTCAATGTCTCCAACTGTTCCTCCACACTCAACCACCAAAATGTCTAGATTTTCGTCATTTGCAATCTTGCACACCGCGTTCTTTATTGCATCAGTAACATGTGGAATTATCTGAACGCACTGACCTAAGTACTTGCCTTCGCGCTCACCCATAATTACATCCATGTAGACCCTGCCAGTCGTTATGTTATGCTCTTTAGTCATTGCAATGTCGATAAAGCGCTCATAGTTGCCGATGTCCATGTCGCACTCACCACCGTCGTCTGTGACAAAGACTTCGCCGTGAGCAATAGGATTCATAGTCCCGGCATCATAGTTTAGGTATGGATCTATTTTCACACATGAGACCTTATAGCCTGCAAGCTGAAGAAGTTTTGCTGTTGAAGATGTAGTCACACCCTTGCCTAGACCAGACATGACTCCGCCTGTGATGAAAATGTATTTAGGTTGAATCTGGGGCCACGACTGCACATATGCGTTTAGAGAGTCACCTTTTTATTCCTTTTCAGGTTCTTCAGCGCTATATTAATAAGAAGAAAAGGTCCTACCTAACTTGTTCTTAAAAAATGCAGGAAAGTGATGCTAAAAAGCCTCGAGGGCGTTCTGCTATACAGGCTGCTCATGGAGGTGTTATGAGTGAGGATGAAGCAAGGCTAGACCTTATGATATCTGATCTTTATGGAGTGGACAACGACGAAGCTGCAGAAATACATCTCAACTACCATGTTGACAGAATGCTTGCGGCTCTTACAAGGCGATACGCAGAAAGAGGAATAAGAAGCGACGCGATAGCGGACCGACTCCGCTACCTAGATGTTTCTGGAGCTGCGAATCAAGTGGCAAAGGGCAGACTTAGCGAAGCCGCAGCGATCGATGCATTATTTAGATCGCTACGAGCAACCGAGAATCAGGACAGGGATGACAGGTATATCAATTTCTATGGTTAGAAAGATTTATCCCTCTACTGTCAACGAGAAGAGAAAAGGCCTAATCCAATATATTTATCTTACAAGCAACACCAGACCATAATTCGGTATTGCATATGAAAAGCAAACTTAATATCTAAATACTTCATGAATTTTTATGATCTAAATGCTTTTGTGAATTTTGATTTTTTATTGTGGACCGATGTAGCCGACATCGTTAAAGAACTCTATTAATTCGCTAACATACTTATTGTCTCTGTTTATCCCGTACATTATATTCGCATACTTACTCTGGGTAACCCATCCTATCTTTACGAGGTCGCTAATATTATTCTTGATGTCTTCGCGCTTCAAATGAGTTTTTTTATGAAGCACATAGATTGTTGCCAGCTTGTTCTCTTCAGCGAGTGCCTTTATTATCTTGATCTTACCAATGCTGCCAAGTCCTGTCTCTATAATTTGCTTACTGTTCATCGCTTGTGACACTAGACTAGTTTTCACCTTTGACCTTCCTCATCAATACGGGTTCCAGTTCCGGAAGCGACGCGCCATGTAGTCCTATTGCTTTAAGTGATTTGATGTCCACCAGCTTCCTTGCATTTAGATCGTCAAGGTAATCCTCAATGTCAATCTTTTTCATGCCTAGTTGGTCGGCAAGTTCAGAAGCGTACAGGCGTACGTCCTTGAGCCCTACATAGGGCTTTTTCTTGCTTCTTAGCGCACGTACCAGAGCTATCATGCTTACGAGATGGTTCTTTGACAGTTGCTCGATCTCTTCTGTCGTTATCGATGGGTGGATTTGGCCGTGGACCTTGCGAACGTGATCAAGCATGACCCTGCCTGAGCCATCGGATTCGGCAAGGTTGCCTGCGTACAATAGCAGATCAAGAGCGTATCTTACGTCACCATTTACCCCAGCCGATGTTGTGATGCTAGCAATTTTGTCAATAACATCTGAACCTATTGCCTTTGGATTAAATGCTTCGGCAGCCCGGCTCTCTAGTATGTCGCTGACTTGCTGCATTGTATATGGATGAAATTCCATTGGAACCCTCCCAAGTGTGCTCAGCTCTGCTGCATCGAGTTTACCATAAAATTCCATGCTTCTAGCGATGAATATTACTCCTTTAACATGGCAGGGCTTGTCAAACTCATACTCATTCAAGCGTGTCAGATCGTAAATGATACCTGTGTCTTTGCTACTTTTTATCAGGTAATCGATTTCGTCTATGATGATCAAAGCATACTGGCTATTTTGTCTCAAATATTGCAAAAGATAGCGCAGCATTTCTTCTGCGCTGAGCCCTTGGGCTGGCAGCTCTGGCGCAATGCGCTCAAGCAGAAATCTATATATTGCGAATTTGTTGCCTCCCTGCAACTTCATGTTAGTGTATACGCTCTTTAATGTCAGCCTGCTCTTTGCAAACAGCTCTTCAACGATCTTAGAGGATCTAAGGACAGTCGAGGTCTTGCCGATGCCCGCAGCACCTATTACCTGTAAAACAGTAAGGGGAAATCTGTCAGGATCCTTAGGAGCATCAGAAAACACATGCACTATTTGCTGAATCTGGGCTTGGCGATGCGGTAGCTCTTCTGGTAAGTAGCGTGGGGACAATTTGGACTTGTTCTTAAAGATAGCGGTTTCAGACATTCAGCTATGTTGGATAGGGATCATCCATCAATATATACCTGAATCAAAAGCAAAGTCGTAGAAACTGCCGCTGTGTATATGTAATCCATATTAGTAATGTATCTTACGTAGGTGCATATCACCATGCCAATAGATCCAGACTTTCCAAAAAATAATCAGCCAATTGGCAAGCACCAGC
>CAYXGH010000021.1:0-12546 GCA_964464485.1 uncultured Nitrososphaera sp. | reverse complement strand
CTGTCAGCTATCGGAAAGGTTTTAAATGATAAAAGTCATGACTTTGTCTTATTATGCGAGTTACAATTAGTGCGATCAAGGCAGATATCGGAGGGATCGGTGGCCACACATGCCCAAGCGGAGAACTTTTAGAGACTGTAAGGAACTTTGTTGTCAAAAATGCAAAGGGGCTTCTTATAGATCAGTACGTCGGCTATACTGGTGATGACATACACATAGTAATGACCCATACTCGAGGCGGGGACGATGAAAGAATCCACAAGCTGGCTTGGGATGCATTTACTGAAGGGACAAAACTGGCAAAGGATCAAGGTTTGTATGGCGCAGGACAGGACCTACTCAAAGATTCGTTCTCTGGCAACGTTAAGGGAATGGGGCCGGGTGTTGCAGAAATTGAAATGGAAGAGCGGCCAAGCGAAGTATTCTGCATATTTGCTGCCGACAAGACAGAACCGGGTGCATTCAACCTACCGCTGTGGCGTATGTTTGTTGACGCTGGCAGCAACACTGGCATTTTGATCAATGAGCGGCTTGCAGAAGGTGTAATTTTTAGGATAATGGACGTTATGAGCGGCAAGGTTGCGGAGCTGAAATTATGGGAAGACAAGGCTGAGCTAGAGGCAGCGCTTATGTATCCAGGCCGCTATGTTGTCCACTCTGTCATGTCGGCTGACGGCAATGATCAGATCGTGTCAGCGTCTACCGACAGGCTCCACAATATTGCCGGCACGTACGTAGGCAAAGATGATCCAATAGCAATAGTCAGAACCCAAAAGAATTTTCCAGCCACCGAAGAGGCGGGCAGCTCCTTCAATGAACCTCATTACGTCGCAGGCAACACAAGGGGAAGCCACCATATGCCCCTGATGCCAGTCAAACTCAACTCTGCTGCATCACTCAATTACTCTATCCCAATCGTATCATGTCTCCTTTTTAGCATGCGCAATGGGAAGCTCACCGGTCCACATGACGGCTTTGGCACTGCTGACTGGGACCTACAGAGGATGAGGGCAGCTGAGCGTGCCATGATAATGCGTAACCAAGGCTTTATCCATCCGGCCACGCTTGTTCCAGACGAACTCGAATACAACAAAGGCTACGAGGCTAGAATGTCAAAGCTGCAGAGCAAGTTCAAAGATTTAGAGGAGATAATGAATGGCAAAATCAAGGCGGCAACAACAAAGGCTGCTGCTGCTACAAAACAGACCAAAGCTGGCAGTAGCAAGCTTTGAAGCGTCCACTAATCATCAATTTCAAAAACTATGAAGAGGTGTCTGCAGATAAGGCCATCAAATTAGCCGAATCTGCACGTCGGGTTGCGGAAAAGCTAAAAATAGAAATAGTAGTTGCTCCACCCCAGCCTGTGCTCGCTCTGATTGCAAAGAATATACAAATACCGGTTATATGTCAGCACGTTGACAACGAAATGATGGGCCCCAGTACCGGTTTTATTGTACCCGAAATCGTCAAGTCGTATGGTGCGGTTGGATCGCTGATAAATCACAGCGAGCATCGAATGGAAATGAGCTCAATTGCAAGCCTAGTAGAGCGGATGAGAAAGCTTGGTATGGCGTCAATTGTATGCGCACAGGAACCACACGAAGTTGTTGAGATATCTACACTTCAGCCTGACTTTATCGCAATAGAACCGCCAGAGCTTATCGGCAGCGGAAGAGCGGTGTCAAAGGAAAACCCTGCGATAATAACCAAGTCCATACAAGGGGCGGCAGGATCACGCTCGAGTGTCATCTGCGGAGCAGGCATCACCGACAAGGGTGACGTCGCTAAGGCAATGGAGCTTGGCTCTCAGGGCATACTTGTTGCAAGCAGTATTGTCAAAGCCAATTCTTGGGAAAAAAAGATAACCGAGCTTGCTTCTGGCATGAAGGGCTAATGCGCCGCACAGAAGTGTTTTATCCATCTTTTTAATCTTGTTTAGGATTAGATCTGCTGCTGCTACTACTACTGCTCTGTGGTAGTCGTCGTCTTCCGTAAACCATGTTTTTGATGAACAATTCTCCTGCCTTGTAGGAGCTTCGGACGAATGGCCCTGCCACCACGTAGGCAAATCCCATCTTTTCAATGCTTTTCCTGTATGAATCAAATTTTTCTGGCGTGATATACTCTTTAACTGGCACGTGTCTGCTTGTGGGCTGGAGGTACTGGCCGATGGAAACTATGTCGACTCCTGTAGACCTTAGATCCTTGGCTGCCAGCATAACTTCTTCTTCCATCTCTCCAAGACCAAGCATTATAGAAGACTTGGTATAGATTTTGTAGTCGATCTCTTTTATTATTTCTAGTACACGCAATGATTGCTCATAGGTTGCTCGTGGATCTCTGATTAGCGGTGAAAGGCGGGCTACAGTTTCAATATTGTGGCTTATGACTTCCGGTCCCGCGTATGCAACCTTTTCTATTGCATGACGATTGCCATGAAAATCCGGGATAAGGGGCTCAATTATTGTTTCAGGGCACTGCTCCTTGACTGCCTTTAATGTTTTTGCGATATGATTCGCTCCTCCATCCTGCAGATCATCTCTGCATACTGAAGTGATAACAACATACCTCAACCCCCACTTTTTGATCGCTTTAGCAACTCTCTCAGGCTCGTCTGGGTCAAGATACAGTGGCCTGCCACCAGCCACGGAGCAGAACCTACACCCTCTTGTGCATATGTCTCCCATGATCATAATGGTGGCCGTTCCTCCTCCCCAGCACTCGCCAATGTTGGGGCATCGTGCTTCTTCGCAAACTGTGTGAAGCCCTAGGGAAGCAATGGTCTGCCGGACTTTTACATAGTTTTCCCCAGAAGGCAACCTGATGCGAAGCCATTCAGGCTTTTTTTCGAGTCTACTACTTATCATCATTTCATTCCCTTTATTCGTGCGTCTTTTGATCAGAGAACAACAACAATATGCTCAATAATAAGGATTCATCTAGGTGAATAGTGCGAACTCCTTTCTATGATATTCACAAGTCGCTTGGTGCAAAGATCGTGAATTTTCATGGTTGGGAGATGCCACTTCAGTACTCTGGGATCATGGACGAGCATGTCAATGTTAGGACAAATGTTGGCTTATTTGATGTCTCGCATATGGGCCGATTTGAAATTAAAGGTCAGCACTCTCTCGCCTGCCTGCAAAGACTAGTAACAAACGACCTTGAAAAGCTGGCCGATCATCAAGCACTGTATTCTCCTATGTGCTACGAAGATGGAGGCATAGTTGACGATATAATTGCCTACAGGCTTGCCCATGATAACTATCTAGTTGTAGTCAATGCCTCAAACAGGAGCAAAGATTTTGAGTGGATTTCAAAGCATTCAAAATCAGCACATGTCGAGGACATAAGCGATAGAACTGGCCTGCTCGCGCTACAGGGCCCGAGGGCATCTGATCTGCTGCAGAAATTGGTAGAAACTGACCTGCAGTCTGTTAAGCCATTTCATATTGTTGATGCAAATATTGATGGAATAGAATGCATGCTATCGAGGACCGGTTATACAGGAGAAGACGGATTTGAATTATTCTTTGATTCTTCAAGAATAGAAATCTGGTACAAATTGATGCAGTATGCCAAAATATTTGGAATCAAGCCCACGGGTTTGGGCGCACGGGATACTCTACGCCTTGAAGCCGGCCTGATGCTTTATGGAAAAGATATGGATGAAAATACCACACCACTAGAAGTCCCATTAAAATGGACGATCAGCTTTGGCAAGAAGCAAGAATTCATAGGTAAAAAAGCGTTAATCAATAGCCATCCATCAAGAAAGCTTGTTGGTTTTGAAGTTCTGGAAAAAAAGAGGATAGCGAGGCAGGGCAACAAAGTTCTGATGAAAGGAATAGAAGTGGGCTTTGTGACGAGTGGTAGTTTTTCGCCTACTCTTAGAAAATCCATCGGATTTTGCTTTGTGCCTGCTGAAGTTTTGCAAGATCAATCTATTCAGATTGACATTGGAGGCAAGCACTATGAAGCAAAAACAACAAGCACAAGGTTTTATAAGCGCAGATAAAAAGCGTGCGATAATAATCTTTTTCATGCATGTAAATTAATGTTTTTTTGTGTGACGTGCGCAGAACTGAAAAGAGATAAGGTTTTATCTTTGCCGCAAAGAAACGGATTGTTGTGTCAGAGTTAAAATTCACAAAGGAACATGAGTGGATTAAGATAAAGGAGGGAGTGGCAATAATTGGAATTTCTGACTTTGCTCAAGAACAACTCGGAGACATAGTTTCAATAGAATTGCCAAAAGCTGGCGGCGTCTTCGGACAAGGACAGACTATGGCCATAGTTGATTCAGTAAAGGCTTCTTCTGACATTTACGCCCCTATCAGCGGAGAGATCATAGAGATCAACGAAGGGCTGATTGAAAAACCGGAAATGATAAACCAGTCTCCGTTTGACTCGGGCTGGATCGTAAAGATTAAGCCATCAAACATGGAAGAGTTTGAAAGTTTAATGACAAAGGAAAAGTATGACAGATATATTGGCGAAATAAAATAAGAGCAACGGAAATAGATGAATTACATACCTGCAACAGAAAAAGACATAAAAGAAATGCTAAACATCGTCGGAGTGACTTCCATAAATGATCTGGTCAGAGGATTCATTCCTGCTTTCACGGGCAAACTGAATCTGCCTCAAGCAAAGAGTGAGCTTGAGCTAATACGTCATATGAGAGGTCTTGCCCATACAAACAAGGTCTTGCGATGCTTTGTAGGTGCAGGAGCTTACAATCATTATATCCCATCAGCTGTGAGTCATCTGCTGGCAAGAGGAGATCTCTTTACAGGGTACACGCCCTATCAAGCAGAGATGAGCCAGGGAACGTTGCAGGCCATATATGAATTTCAATCTTTCATATGCCTTCTTACTGGAATGGATGTTGCAAATGCGTCGTTGTACGAAGGCGCATCTGCCTTGGCTGAGGCAGCCTTGCTTTCATGCTCTTACACTGGACGGGACCGTATTTTTGTAAAGGAAAGACTACATCCGCAGTATCTGGAAGTATTGAAGACATACTGTGAAGGGGCTGAACTTACACTCACTGACAGAATAGATAACAATACTGCTTGCGTAATCGCTCAAAATCCGGATTTCCATGGTAACGTAGAAAACTTGCATTACCTAGCTGAACAGGCGCATAGAGTGGGCGCGCTCTTTACTACTTGTATTGTCGAGCCAACTTCACTTGCAATACTAGAGCCTCCCGGAAAATATGGCGCGGATATTGTGGCAGGAGAAGGGCAGTCATTTGGCATACCTTTAAGCTTCGGTGGACCGTATCTTGGATTTATAGCTGTCAAAGATTTTTTGCTAAAGAAACTTCCTGGCAGGATCTGCGGCATGACTACAGATTCGAGAGGCAACAGAGGCTTTGTACTTACGTTTCAGGCGCGGGAGCAGCATATCAGAAGGGAGAGAGCCACAAGCAACATAACCACCAATCAGGCTCTAATGGCGCTGGCGGCAACGATATATCTGGCACTCATGGGCAGAAGCGGCTTGACAAGCGTTGCAAAACTGTCTTACGCTAGAGCACACTTGTTGAATAGGAAACTGGAAAAGGCTGACTTTAGGAATTTGAACAGCAAACCCTTCTACAATGAGTTTGTAGTGAAGGTTCCAGGGTCTGCAGAAGAGCTTGCCTCAAGGCTGCTCAAAAAGGGAATACTGGGAGGAATTAATCTAGGTGAAGACAATTTTTTGATTTGCTGCACTGAGATGAATTCTGTGCAGGATATCGATGATTTCGTTTCTGCCGTAGCGGGTGATTGAAAAAAGGAATGAAAATAATATTTGAATATGAAGAAGAGAAAAATACGGGACATCTTCAGGAAGAAGAAGAAGATCTCTGTATTGAGCTGCCAAGTGACATCGTCAGAAAAGAGCCGCTGCCCATCCCCAACGTAAACGAAGTAGATGTTGTCAGACATTACACAAACCTGTCAAGAATGAATTTTGGCGTTGATATTGGATTTTATCCACTTGGCTCATGTACCATGAAGTACAATCCAAAGGTAAATGAAGACGCTGCAAGAGCAGAAGGGTTCAGCAACCTTCATCCTCTATCTCCTGAAGTGTGCACTCAAGGGTCGCTAAAATTGATGTGGGAGTTGAAAGAGTATCTGAAAGATATCACTGGCATGGATGATTTCACTCTGCAGCCTTCTGCGGGGGCACAGGGCGAACTCTTAGGAGTTATGATGGTAAAGGCGTACTTTAGGCACAAGGGAGAAAAAAGGACAAAAGCGATAATTCCGGATTCAGCCCACGGCACGAATCCTGCTACAGCTTCAATATGCAAATTGGAGACAATTACCATCCCTTCTGATTCACGTGGCAACATGGACATAGGCAGATACAAGGAGGCGCTTAGCCCTGAAGTGGCACTTGTTATGTTAACAAATCCAAATACCCTTGGACTTTTCGATGAAAACACTATCGAGATCAGTGACCTTGCACACAAGAATGGGACTTTGATGTACTGTGATGGTGCAAACATGAATGCACTCTTAGGAATCACCCGACCGGGGGACCAAGGCTTTGACATGATCCATCTTAACCTGCACAAGACATTTTCAACCCCCCATGGTGGAGGCGGCCCTGGAGCAGGGGCGCTTGGGGTGAAATCATTCCTTTCAGAGTATTTGCCGCTACCCCAAGTAGTGAAGCGTGATAGTGGATATTCTCTTGACTATGCCTGTAAAAAATCAGTTGGCAGAGTTCGATCCTTTTACGGAAACTTTGGCATGCACGTGAGGGCATATTCGTACATCCATTCTTGGGGCACCAAGATAAGGAAGGTATCAGAGCATGCGATATTGAACGCCAATTACCTCCAAGGTCTTCTAAAGGACACTTTTGACCTTGCCTACGACCGCCGATGCGCCCATGAATTTGTTTTGTCCTCAAGGAGATTTGGTGAAAAAAGCGCCCTGAACATAGCAAAAAGGCTTATGGACTATGGCTTCCATCCACCCACTATTTACTTTCCGCTAATAGTCCCGGAGGCTTTGATGATAGAGCCTACAGAAACAGAAAGCAAAGAAACGCTGGACAGATTTGTGCTAGCGCTAAAAAAAATAACAAGTGAACTAAAGGAAGATCCGGAGATAGTCAAGCAATCGCCACTGTCGACCCCGGTTGGAAGGCTGGATGAAGTTGCTGCTGCGCGACACCCAAATCTGAGGTGGCGGCCGTCTCAAAAAGACAAACCAAAGTGGCACTAATTGAAAAGAGCCCATAATGTATACAAATCTCAGAAACTTATTAGGGTAATGCTAGAATATGATGAGATAGAAAATACCATCAATTGGATTACAATTGCCGGAGACTTTTTCCTTTATCCAGAGGAAGCTTTGGAGACCCTTGAAGCAGGTTTAATTGGCACAAAATTGGAAAGAGAAACTCTCAAACAAGAAATAGACAACTATCTCAAGAACTCTGAGGTGTATGGGTTTGATTCGGCGTCTCTGACAGAGGCAATACTTGGTTGCAAGACATAAAATGAGCACGATAAGGTTCAGCAAAATAAGGGTATTGGAAACAGGATACAACAATGCGGCACTCAACATGGCAATAGATGAAGCGCTGATAGAAAACATAGGCGATGCGCCGATTCTCAGAATATATGGATGGCGGCCTGCGGCTGTCTCAATTGGATATTTTCAGAGCATAAAAGAGGAAGTTGATCTCGAAAAGTGCAGCAAGATTGGAGTTGATGTTGTCAGAAGATTAACTGGTGGTGGAGCTGTGCTACATGAATTTGAGCTAACATACTCCTTCATAACAAAACAATACCCTCAAAACATTATGGAATCATATAGGTGGATTTGCGAGGCCATCGTGGTATCTATAAATAGGCTGGGATTTGATGCCAGTTTTGTCCCGCTCAATGACATAGTTGTACAGGGCAAAAAGGTCTCTGGGAGTGCTCAGACAAGAAGAAATGGAGTACTGCTTCAGCACGGTACTTTACTGTTAAGCGTTGATGTAGACAAGATGTTTTCCATTTTAAAAGTTCCTACTGAAAAGCTTAGAGACAAGATAATCAAAGATGTCAAGAAAAGGGTGACCAGTCTATCAGGCACAACGTTTGATGACATGGCATCGTCGCTAAAAACTAGTTTTGCTACAAAATTTGATGCCAAGCTTGCAGCTGACACCCTGAGAACAGAAGAAGTCAGCCGCGCCAGATGGCTGGCGGAGTGGAAATACAGCAGCAAAGAGTGGAACCTTAGAAGATAAGCAATTTTATTGCTAACCGTCACAAATCCTTCTGTGTATGTATGATGCTATAATAATAGGCGCGGGACCTGGCGGCTATACATGTGCTATCAGAGCAGCGCAGCTGGGCGGAAAAGTCTGTATTGTTGAAAAAAATGGGCTGGGCGGTATATGCACGCAAAGGGGATGCATTCCGACAAAATATCTCCACTCTATAGGAGATATCATGAGAAGGTCTACTGCCGCAAGAAAGGATGGATTGAAGGCACATATCGAATTGAATTACGCAGCTGTAAGGTCAAGAATGACAGGCACCGTTAACAGAGTTGCGTCAGGTATCAAAACGCTCTTGGAAAGCAATAATATCGACATTGTGCATGGCGAAGCTCACATGATTTCCACAAATAAAGTAATGGTGAATAAGAACACTTTGGAAACGAAGAACATCGTTATTGCTACAGGAAGTTACCCTGTGTGCCTGCCCCATTACACATTTGAAAAAAATATAATCTCAACTGACACAATTTTTGAACTTGAAAAGTTGCCGAAATCAATTGTAGTTATAGGTGGCGGCTATAGCGGCTGCGAATTTTCTGCCATCTTTAACTCTTTTGGATGCAAGGTATCGCTGATCGAGGCTGAGGACCACTTGATGCCTCTTCAAATTGAAGAGATAGGAAGGACTATTGAAAAGTATATGCGCTTGGACGGGATCAATGTAATGACAGGATCCACTGTTGAAAAGATCTTGGAGAATGGAGTGGTGTTGGCCAGCGGAGAGACTATTGAAGCAGACAAGGTGTTAGTGTGCATAGGTCGCAAACCATGCATAAACGTTAGTGAATTGAGCAACTGTGGCGTAAAATTTAGCGATCGAGGAATATTTGTCAACAGCGAGATGCGCAGCACGGTTCAGAATATTTTTGCAATAGGGGATGTAACCGGCATCTTTGAGCTTGCTCATGTTGCCTCAAAACAGGGAGAGATAGCTGCACAAAATATAATGGGTAAAGGAAGCGAGATGGATTACGGAACTGTACCTGCATGTGTCTTTACATATCCAGAGGTCGCTTTCGTTGGTAAGCTAGAAGGAAAGCGCGGAGAATTTCCACTTGTTGCAAGTGCAAAGGCAAATTGTCTCGGAGAGACAAGGGGATTCTTCAAAGTTTTTGAGAAAGACGGAATAATCGTAGGAGCCTTAATTATCGCACCACATGCAGGCGAGATGATCGGTGAAGCTGCTCTTGCAGTTAGAATGCACATGAAAACACAGGATATATCTGACACAATTCATGCCCACCCTACACTTCCCGAATCGCTGGTAGACGCAGCAAGAGACATTGACAGTGAAGCCATACATATTCCTTACAGGAACAAGAAGTAGAAGAGAATGACTACTAGCCTACGACACACACAGAGAGTTTTGTTCTTGACAATTAAGAATTGAAAATATTATTATTATTACCTGCAAATATACACACAACATTTTAAACCCTTAATGAAAAGATGATGACACTATCCAGCAATGTCTGAAGAGAATAGCAGCTTTGGCACAGCCCCTGCCGTCGTCAAGCCGATATACTTCTTCGACGAGACAGACGGCGTAAATAAGATGCTACTTGGGGGCAAAGGAGCCGGGCTTGCAGAAATGACAAGACTTGGTTTGCCCGTGCCACCTGGCTTCATAATAACTACTGAAATTTGCGAAAAATTTTACGAAGCAGGTAGACGCCTGCCAGATGGCTTGATGGATGAAGTGCGCAAGTCTATAAGGCGCCTGGAAGGTATGACTGGAAAGAGGTTTGGCGACCGTGAAAATCCGCTCCTAGTGTCAGTCCGTTCTGGTGCTACGGTCTCAATGCCGGGTATGATGGATACAATCCTTAACCTTGGCCTAAACGACGAGACAGTTGAGGGGCTTGCAAAGCAGAGCGGCAAGCCAGAATTTGCATGGGATACATATTGGCGGTTTATGCAGATGCTTGGCAAGATTATTCTAGGCATAGATGCTCGCAAGTTTGACGGCATAGTGGCCGGTAAGGACCTTTCTGACCTCGAGGTGCTCAAGACTATTGTAATGTCATCCAAGTCTCTCTGCGAAGAGACTGGCAAGAAATTTCCGGCAGATCCGTACAAGCAACTAGGGCTTGCTATTGACGCAGTGTTCCGGTCATGGATGGGCAAGCGTGCAGTAGAATACCGGAAGCAGTACAACATCACACCGGACATGGCCGGGGGTACGGCCGTGACAATTGTTGCCATGGTATTTGGAAATATGGGCTCGGATAGCTGCACAGGCGTCGTGTTTACCCGCGACCCCGAAACAGGCGAAAGGCGGTTGTACGGCGATTACCTTGCAAATGCTCAGGGCGAGGATGTAGTTTCAGGTAAGACGACACCGAACCATATCGACATGATTGTAAACGAAATGCCTGTTGTATATAGGCAGCTGCATGAAGTGACTCAAAAGCTTGAGAACCACTTTAAGGAGCCACAAGACGTCGAGTTTACGGTAGAAAAGGGGAAGCTTTATATCCTTCAGACAAGGGCAGCCAAAATGAACGCAGTAGCAGCGGTCAAGACCTCTGTAGATCTCTACCGCGAGGGTCTTATAAGCAAGATTGCTGCGCTTGAGCGAATCAACCCCGAAGCGCTTGAGCAGATTTTGTATCGCAGGATAGATCCACATTCCAAACAGAAGCCTATTGCAATAGGAGTAGGTGCATCTCCTGGTGCGGCAAGCGGCAGTACAGTATTTGACATAGCAACTGCAGAGGCACTTGGCAAAAAGGGGGAAAAGGTGATCCTTGTAAGGGAGGACACCAAACCAGATGATGTCCCTGCTTTCTTTCAGTCAGTCGGCATACTGACCAGCCGGGGTGGCAAGACCTCACACGCAGCCGTGGTCGCACGAGGCATGGGGAAGCCATGCGTTGTAGGATGCTCGCAGATAGAGATCGATGCCGATGGCAAGAGCTTTAGTGTTGATGGGAAAAAGAAAGTGACAGGAGGTCAGAAGATAACGATTGATGGCTCGACTGGCAGAGTCTATGTAGGCGAGGTTCAAACAGTTGAGCCGGAAATTTCATTAGAGTTCAAGGAACTTTTGCAGTGGTCTTCGGAGATGAAGGGAATAAAGATAAGGGCAAATGCCGACACAGTAGAGAGCGCTGCGCTTGCGCACAGATATGGCGCAGAGGGGATTGGGCTTTGCAGGACAGAACGTATGTTCAACCACCACGACAGAATAGTGCAGCTTGTTAATATGATATTGGCAAAAGACGAGGACGAGCGGAGGCAAGCGCTGGCAGAACTAGAGCCCCTGCAAAGATCAGATTTTAAAGCTATCCTAAAGGAAATGAAAGGCCTTCCTGTTACAATAAGGCTTCTTGATCCTCCATTGCACGAGTTCCTGCCAAAGGAAGAAGATCTTATGCAAAAGATATTTGAACTCAAGTCTGGCGGCGGCGGTAGTAAGATTTCTGAGATCGCTCGTATAGAAAAGATACTTCACCGCGTACATGAGCTCTCAGAGATAAACCCGATGCTAGGGCACAGAGGGGTCAGGATGGGGATATCTTTTCCTGAGATCTACGAGACTCAAATAAGGTCGATATGTGAGGCAGCTGCAGATCTGACAGGGGAGGGCATGGCAGTCGAGCCACAAATAATGGTGCCGCAAATAGCGTTGGCGGAGGAGCTTGCTGCGGTAAGGCAGATCTTTGAATCAGTCAAGCGTGAAGTAGAGCATCGGCACAAGGTAAAATTAAAGATCAAGTTTGGCAGCATGATCGAAGTTGTTCGAGCCTGCCTTGTAGCAGATGAGATTGCTCATCTTGTTGATTTTATAAGCTTTGGCACAAATGACCTAACGCAAGCCACTTTCAGCTTTAGCAGGGAGGATGCCGAAGGCAAGTTCCTGCCATTTTACTTGGAAAAGGGGATCGTGAGCGTAAATCCTTTTCAGAGCATTGATGCCAAAGGAGTTGGCAGGCTGATGAAGGTGGCTATTGACATGTCAAGAGGCGTGAAAAGGGATATAGAGATTGGCATTTGCGGCGAGCATGGCGGTGATCCTAGATCGATCGAATTTTGTAGCAACATTGGCCTCGATTATGTCAGCCCCTCATCCCACAGGATCCCGATTGCAATACTTGCGGCAGCCCAGTCAGCCATAAAGCAAAACAAGCGCCTGCACCAGCATTCTATCATATAGCTTAAAATGTGGGGCTCAAGCCTAAGGAAAGGTGGGGGGAGAGAGCGAGCAGATGGAGACTTCAAGTGGAGACAGCTCAGTCGCATACGAATGCA
>CAYXGH010000020.1:0-13034 GCA_964464485.1 uncultured Nitrososphaera sp. | reverse complement strand
CAGAGCGACCGGCTCATAACCGGTCGGCCAGGGGTTCAAACCCCCTTGGGCCCACTCCGATATTGGTTCTTTATTAGAAGTCATCTCATAATCACCTTGTAAGGAATATCAATATGCATCCTAGCTGAATAAGACCAAGGAAATTCTCTGCATAGTATTCATATCTTACTAGAATGCGACGGAAATTCTGAAGCCATGCAAATAGTCTTTCTACCTTCCACCGGTGTTTGTAGCGACGTAATGGTCGACCGTCCTGTGTTTTTGGATTCTTCCTCCTCCTCCAACCTAGTCTATGTGGTGCTATCAGTTCAACACCATATTCTACAGCAAGCTTGACATCTAGTGGGTCACTATCATACGCCTTGTCACCAATTAGATGTTCTGGCTTTTCATCAGCAGAAGTGACAAAACACTTGTAGACAGTTGCTTCAGCAAGGGTGATGACTTCATGTGGTGAAGCAGAGACGCAACGTATACGGAGATAGGAAGACTACTAGAGCTGTCTGATATTATTGCCATGAGCTTCGTACCTTTGCCCCGCTTGGTCGCTCCAATCTCGTTCCCCCTTCTTTTTTAGCTGTGATAAATGTACCATCAATGAAACATTCAGACATATTCAACCCTCCACGATCACGTAGGTCAGTGGCTAGTGCCTGAAGTATCTTTTCAAATACTCCAGTACGTACCCATTGCTGAAACCTTCTATGGCATGTTTGGTAAGGTGGGTACCTGTCGGGCATGTCATACCAAGGTGCTCCAGTACGTAGTATCCATAAAATGCCATTCATAACATCCCGAGCATCTTTCCAAGGTCTACCTTTGCCATCAGAGCGCCGTGGTGGATCAGGAATTAACGGTTGGATGATAGACCACTGATCATCTGTCAAATCCGTGGTAATACAATGATTTTCGAAAACATACCATTTATGAGATGACTTCTAGTCAACATCTGATGAATTAACAATGCAATCGGCTCTGTTAACTTTACTTACATTTAATAATTTAAGATACTAATGTACCATGGTCAAAGCAGCAGTACTTGGTACATCTTGAATTACAAGCCAAGGTCAGATTACTATTCCAAAAGAAGTAAGACAGAAACTGAGATTGAAATCAGGAGATTTTGTGCAATATTTGCTAACAGTAGATGGACATGTACTGATAAGGAAATTTGAATTTGATATCGACTTGATGGTGAGGGATGCAGAGAAGCTCATTAAATCTAAAGAATTTAAGTTAAGTTAACAGAGCCATGCAATCTGGAAAAATCCATAAATATTTGGCATAAAACTCATGTTTGATGGAACGGTACAACGATGATGCAGGCACAGCAATTGCTATTATTTTAGGCCCATCATTCACGGTAATTGTGTTAAGAACATTCTATGTATCCATGAGGGACCACTGCTATCATCATCATCTACCTACAAGCCTTGGTGAAGTGTTACATTGAGCGGCACTAGAAGGAGCTTTATCACAGGTATTGCTGCGGGAGGCGCGGCCCTAGCTGCCTCGTACTTTCTGAGAACCTTTACAGGAGGGTTATTCGTGCCTGAGCTTGGTGCTCAAATGTTATTTTCCATAACCCCTGGATCAGTTGAATCTCAGGCGATCAGTACTCTTGGAGAAATGGCCAAGAATTTGGCATTTGTAAGTGCAATTATTGGTAGCCTAGTACTTTATGGCGGGATAGGAATTTTGCTGCATAAAACATACAGATGGCTTGCTCCCCGAGGACGTATCGTCAACATATCACAGTTCGTACTCGTACCGTATTTAATTTTGCTTGTAGTTGCTGTGATACTGTCCATGATTACTGAAATCTCCACACAACCCCTTACAATTCAAAGTATTGTTCTCTATCTTGTTCTGCCACACTTAGCCTTTGGTTTAATTTTATATCACATATTCAATATGCAGCGGCAACAACCTGCAGCAGCGTTTACCAGACCTGAGCAGGTCCAAGAAAGAACTCTTCCCTCTCAGGATGAGGGCGTTAACGTTAACAAAGTCAACAGAAGACAGTTTATTCGGATGTTGAGCATTGTAGCAGCAGGTTCAATAGCATCTGTATTCGTATTTTACTGGGCAGACCTTTTTTCTAGGTCAAGACAATTATCCTCATCATCATCAAGTCCTCCATCACCACTACAATCTCCTGTGCTTTCCAATTCTACTCGTAGTCTAGATTTGCCGTCAGAGCTCATTCCATTTTTTGCTTCTGAAATAACTCCAAACGACAGGTTCTACAGGATAGACATTAACGTTGCGATTCCAACTATTATGGCAGATATGTGGACGCTCAGGATAACAGGACTGGTGGACAATCCGTTAGAGCTTAACTACGGAGAACTAAAATCTCTGCCCAGTATTGAAGAGTATGCTACATTAGAATGTGTTAGCAACAAAGTAGGAGGCGACTTGATAAGCACCGCTCTCTGGAAAGGTGTTTCTCTTAAAAGCGTTCTGGAAATGGCTCAGGTCAAGCCTGAAGCAACATATGTTGTATTTAGATGCTTTGACGGCTACGATGTTGGAATACCTCTTGAGAAAGGCCTTGAAGAGACGACCCTGTTAGCATATGAAATGAACCGGGCTACTTTGCCTGCAAACCATGGCTATCCTATTCGGGCCATTGTTCCTGGAATTTATGGTATGATGAATGCAAAGTGGGTGACCCAAATAGAGCTGGCTGATACAGTCTACGAAGGCTTTTGGCAGAGAAAGGGGTGGAGTAACGAGGCTAAATACAAGATACATTCTACTATAGTTGCACCAGGAAGTGCACTATCCAACAGATTCGGTAACTTAGGGATGCCAACAACAGTTACACTTGGAAACAAGGTGCCAATTGCAGGCATTGCTTTTGCTGGAAATGAAGGAATATCAAAGATTGAAGTCACCATGGATGGAGGAAAGAGATGGCAAGAAGCCACGATGAAAGAACCTCTCTCAATTAATTCATGGGCTCTGTGGTATATCGAGTGGAATCCACAATCACAGGGCAGACACATTATTTCTGTTAGAGCTACTGATGGAACCGGAAAAATTCAACCAGTAGGATTCCATGAGCCATTTGCAGATGGCTCTTCAGGATATCATATGATCGAGGTAATGGTACAAGCACGAGCTTGATAACTGTAGCTAAATATCTACACTACCTGCAGCGGCTCATTCTCAAGTACACCATAAATGTATGGCATTAAATACACGGTGTAATATAGTAGTAATTTCTATAATTGTCACGTTCTGTGTCTAACCATTACGCAGCTAGGAATTTGATTAGAAGATTTATGCCTGCAATGGCCACAACTACGCCTATAATAGTACGAATCTTGGCATGATCTAGCTTAAATGCGCCTATTCTTGATCCTATAATTCCTCCAGCTAATACTACTGCTGCTAAAGGTATGAGAAGGGAAAAATCAACTGGCTTACTTACAGATTGTCCAAAGAATCCGCTAATAGAATTAGCAAAAATGAAGACACTAGAAGTAGCTGCCGCACGCTTTGGATCGGCTATGCCTGTTAGAATGATAATGGGAGATAACCAGATTCCGCCTCCTATGCCTACGAGCCCGGCTACAATGCCTAAGATAGCTCCTGTCGGAATTCCAATCAATAATATTATCTTCTGTCTACTATCCCATACGCTAGATCCCTTGGACTTTTTCTCTTGTAATTTTTCAAACCTGCCTCTTATTCCTGAAAGGATCAGAACTGATGATGCTGCAAACAGTGATAAGACAAACGTCAGAGCAAGATATTGTTCAGGAAGAGCAATTGTTCCTGCAAAAAAAGCAAAAGGAACAGACGACAAAAAGGGTAGGGCAAATTTTAGAGAAAGGTGTTTAGCTTTCGCAAAACTTATCATTGCAATTCCGGCTACGATTATGTTAAGTATTTGTGCTATAGGAGGAACAGCAAATAGGCTAATTCCAAAAAGAACAAGAATTGCGATATAGCTGCTGCCACCACCAAACCCTACACTTGAATAAATGAAACTTATACCAAAGAATAGGGGTGCAATAAAAACAAGAAGGGCGATTTCATTGCTTATGTCCGTGACCTCCTAGCATCTTAGATGTATGTAGTATACCTGGGATCAGCGCGTCTAGCGACTCTGACACTGCCTTGATACTACCAGGGAGGTTCACGATGCTTGTCTTGCCCCTGACTCCAGCCACTCCTCTAGATAGCATTGATAAAGGTGTTCTTCTTTGGCCGTGCATACGTAGCGCCTCAGAGATTCCTATGACTTCTTTTTCTAAGATCTTCCTGGTTGCTTCAGGAGTAGTATCACGGGGCCCAAGACCTGTACCCCCACATGTTACCACCAGGTCTGCTTTTAGTTCGTCACATGCAAGTATCAATGACGATTCTATCTTGCTTGCATCATCAGGTATGACTCCATAGTCTACGACTTCAAATCCACTGCTCTTGAGCCTTTCAGCAGCGAGCTTTCCAGACTTGTCTGATCGCTCTCCTTTTGACACTGAATCGCTGATTACTATTACAACTGCCTTCAATGGCTTGTCGTATCTTTCGTAAAAGTCCTTTATGCCTCCGCTCTTTGCCAAAAGCTTGATGGACTCTATGGCCAAGGACTCGTCTACTGGCTTTAGCATGTCATAGATTGTAAGTGCCGCAATAGACGCGCCTGTCAGCGACTCCATCTCCACACCAGTCTTCCAAGTAGTTTTTAGTTGTACGTCTACCTCTATCGATTCTGTTTTGATAGAAACATCAACTTTGATGTGATCTATTGGTATAGGATGGCAGTATGGGAGCAAATCCCAAGTTCGCTTGGCTCCCATTGTTGCAGATATTCTGGCGGCGTCTACTATGTTGCCCTTTGGAGATTTTCCTTCCTTGATCAAGCGGATAGTTTCAGGGCTTACTTTTATGATTGCCTGCGCGGTTGCAATTCTGAGAGTTTCTGACTTATCGCCAACATCGAACATCCCCATATTTTGTCAACTCTCGCCCATTGGTGTGCCCTGCGCCCATATCCCGCCTTCGCCGCTTATTGTCTCCTTCTTCCATATTGGAGCTTCTGTCTTAATCCGGTCGATAGCATACCTTCCTGCTTCAAAAGCTTCAGCTCTGTGCTCAGAGGATGCTGCAATAGCGACACTAACTTCTCCTACCTTTAAGGTGCCAACTCTATGCACTGCAGCAAATTTCTTCAAATTCCACCTCTTGACGGCTTCTTCTTCAATTTTGGCCATAGCTTCTTCTGCCATCCTGATATATGCTTCGTAATAAATTCCTGATACCGCATAATCATCGTTGTGGTTTCTGACCGTCCCCAAGAAGAGAATAGTTGCACCGGCAGAGTCATCCCTCACATTGGCTAGCAACATTTCAACATCGATCGGGTGCTCCGATATAGAAAACATAAAATCCACTAACCACCGCTGATAGGCGGCAAGAGAGCTATTTCGTCAAAATCATTTATGATTGATTTGTCATTTGCAATCTTGGCATTAACAGCAATAGCGATTACGATCCTTTGTGCTGAAATAGCAGGATAGAGTTCGAGGAGCTTTACCCTCAAATCAGCAACAGTTGTTGTCCCATCTTTTCTGGGCAATACCAATGTCATCTGCTCCTTGCCTATTATTTCTCTGAGAATTGAAAATGATTTGACTTTTAGGGTAACAAATTGCGGCGGACGATAATGTTTCATTTCTTTGATGTCACTCAATATAATTATCATTATCCTCCTATGGTATGCATCAAATTCAGGGTTGGCTTTAACGCTTTAGATCTTATGATACTTACCACTCCTTCTGGCTTTCTACGGGCAGATTCCACAATGTAATTAGCAATCTCTTGATCGGTCTTTCTATTACGCAGCAGATTCTTAATGTCATAACCTGGATTCTCAAAAAGACAAGTAAGAAGCCTTCCATCTGAAGTTATCCTCATTCTATCACATTGTGCACAGAATGGCTCTGTCATTGAAGGAACAAATCCCACTGTTCCCTTTCCATCAGTAAACGAATAGAGCTTCGCCGGCGCTGATCTAGTATCACTTAATATAGAGCCAGTGTTATCAACAATTCCTGATGCTTCAATATCACAAATGTCATTTCTTATTCTGGAGATAATCTCGCTCTTGCTTACAACAAGATTTGGTGACCAAATTCCAGATCCATCTAGGGGCATGAATTCGATAAAGCGAACAATATGCCCGGTTTCGCGGGCAAAGTTTGCAAAATCTATGACTTCATCATCGTTCCATCCTCTCATGACGACTGTATTTATCTTCACCTTCAGTCCTGCGTCTTCTGATGCGTAAATTGAATTTAGGACTTTATGCAGACCGTCTATTCCGCACATGGCCTTAAAGCGTGCGGCCTTAAATGTGTCAAGGCTGATGTTTACATTTTGGAGTCCGCTCTTTTTTAGCAGATCTGCCTTTTCGCCAAGGTAAAGGCCATTAGTGGTCATGCTAATCGATTTAATTCCATTTATCTTTGACAATCCTACAATCAACTCCTGCACTCCTGGCCTGAGCAGTGGCTCCCCGCCTGTGACCCTTATTTTCTCAATGCCCAACCGTGCCATTATCTGCGATATTCTCAAGAATTCTTCATAGCTTAAGACCTCATCCTTGGCGAGCCATCTTTTTGCAATTGCCTCATTATTTCTTCCAGATTTGTCGCTCCTATCCATGTCTCTTGGCATGCAATAACTGCATTGCATATTACACCTGTCAGTCACAGAGAGCCTTAATTTTCGTCCAACTCTTCCAAAGTCGTCAACAAGAGCTTTATCTAGATTATTTCCGCTATCTTCTTTTAATTTTGACAATTATCAAGCCTCCCGATATACATCTTTTAGTAGTATTACTTCTACATCTTGTCCTTTGTGCAACATACCCTTTCTTTGGGGCCCCCTATTGTTATACTTCGCTACTACTATCCCATCAGAATAAGCCAATGTCGAAAGGAGGCTGGCACCAGCAGCAGATACTGGTTCAGCAAAAAAGGATCTATGACGCCTTAAGATTCTAACTCTAACAAATGTGGTCATTCCTTTATGTAATTTGACATTTGAAGTCAGCTTGGCGACCTGCCTTGCAACGGGGGGACCGTTAGTCTTTAGGATGTTGTAAAGCAATGGTCGTCCAAAAGTGTAAAAGGCTACAAATGCAGAAACAGGATAGCCAGGAAGCACGATCACTGGCTTTCCATTAGCTATGCCTAGAGACGTCGGAGAACCCGGCTTCATTGCAACCCCGCTTACAATGATTCCAGGCTTTCCAATCTCATTTACTAAACCCGGAACAAAGTCCTTTTCACCTACTGAAGAGCCGCCAGATATGAGAATTACGTCAAACTTTATTGCATGCATTATTTTCGCACGGATCAGAGATCTTTCGTCTCTACATATTCCTAGATCTATTGGCTCCCCACCTTGCTTTCTTACCATACTAAAGAGCATGAACCTGTTGCTATCGAATATCGAAGCATTGCCAACGTCTGACCCTGGTTCTGCGAGTTCGCTTCCAGTTGAAAGCACCGCAACTTTGACCCTTTTATAAACAAGTATCCTCAATATCCCAACAGATGCAATTAGCCCGATATCCGCAGCAGTAAGCCATGTTCCCTTTTTAAGAAGAATTTGTCCCTTCCTTAGGTCATTTCCTCTTGGTGTTATATTGCTTCCTTTACCTATCTTGTGTGGGATGCAAATTTTCTTTCCTTTATCCTCAACTATAACGTCTTCGATCATTATCACTGAGTCTGCGCCCTTTGGAATCTTTGCTCCTGTTGCAATTGCAACCGCTTTGCCGGAACTAATTCTTGTCCGTGAGATTTTGCCAGCAATAATTTCGCCTATCACGTTGAGTATAGCATGATGGTCTTTTGTTGCTTTCTTTGTATCGCTTGACAAAATGGCGAAACCATCGACTGTGGATCTGTGAAACGGTGGAATATCTAGAGGGCATCGAATGCAGTCTGCCAAGATTCTGTCAGTCGCTTCAATCAAGCTAACATATTCAGTCCCAACTGAAATGCCAGAGAGCTTGCTTCGGAAAAGAAATTTCTTAAGAGCCAAGGAAATTGAACAGTATTTTCTATGGCTGTTCATCTTCACGGATGCAGTATGGTGCATTAGTGAAGCTGATGATTTGGCTTTCAATAATTACTTCAATGTCGATCCCTTTATCATCATTAAAATACATTTTTCCAAATTACTTCCAATTATTACCAGTATGCTTAACCTTGGTTACGCCACATGTCAACACAACTTGGATCTATGTCTTTAATCTTCTTAAAACATTTTGGAGCTTCATATAACTGCTCTTTTAAAAACTGCTTGCATTATTGCTGTCTGAAGTGGCAGGGTCATAATCACATATCGCTAACGATTCACCTTCCCTTGCTTTGAACTTCTTAGGCAGATTAATGTTTATGACTCGAGGTCCAAAGGATTTCGATTATTTATCACAACAGGTCAGCTTCTGCCCTGAACATTAACTGTATAGTTGTACTGGGCTCCGTTAACTTAAGCCAAATTCTTTCACTTTAAAGTAATATTGCTTCTTTTCTCTTGTGTAATAGGTAGCAGTTGATTGTTTTTGATAGCAGACTGATTGGTATTCTGAGCATGAATTACTTATGCTATTTGAAGCCTGACTGATAAATCAAAGGCATATGCTGATAATATGACTGATCTTTTCGCTTCCTTGACTGTGAAAATTGGTAATAAAGTCCTTAACAGAGCCTGTACTGTCCTTTCAATCTTATATTGTAGTTGAGCTTACATTTCGGTGTGGCTAAGGTTGTTTCACTCAATGTAGGACTGCCGCGGACTGTGTTCTTCCGCGGGCAAGCAGTGACTACAGGGATCGTCAAAGAACCAGTAAGCGGGCGCATAAAGCTTAAGAGACTTAACCTCGACGGTGACAGGCAGGCAGATCTGACTGTTCATGGTGGACCTGACAAGACTGTGTATGCCTATCCCGCGGAGCATTATGATTACTGGAAAAAGCGACTACCAAACATGAAACTACCGTGGGGAATGTTTGGAGAGAACTTCACAACAGAAGGATTGCTTGAAGATCAACATAAGCGATGTGTTTCAAATTGGTTCTATCGAGGTAGTGGCTACGCAGCCTAGGATGCCTTGCTACAAACTTGGAGTAAAGTTTGGCCATATGGACATTGTTAGAAGTCATCTCATAAATGGTATGTTTTCGAAAATCATTGTATTACCATGGATTTGACAGATGATCAGTGGTCTATCATCCAACCGTTAATTCCTGATCCACCACGGCGCTCTGATGGCAAAGGTAGACCTTGGAAAGATGCTCGGGATGTTATGAATGGCATTTTATGGATACTACGTACTGGAGCTCCTTGGTATGACATGCCCGACAGATATCCGCCATTTCAAACATGCCATCGTAGATTTCAGCAATGGGTACGTTCTGGTGTATTTGAAAAGATTCTCCAAGCATTATCAACTGATTTACGTGAGCGAGGAGGGTTGGATCTGTATGAATGTTACATAGACGGTACTTTCATAGTGGCCAAAAAAGGGGGAACGAAATTGGAAAGACCAAGCGGGTCAAAGGTACGAAGCTCATGGCAATAATATCAGACAGCTCTAGTAGTCTTCCTGTCGCCATATACATTGCATCTGCTTCACCACATGAAGTCATCACCCTTGCTGAACCAACTGTCTACAAGTGTTTTGTCACTTCTGCTGATGAAAAGCCAGAACATCTAATTGGTGACAAGGCGTATGATAGTGACCCGCTAGATGTCAAGCTTGCTGTCGAGTACGGCGTTGAATTGATAGCGCCACACAGGTACAATAGGCAGGTAACCAGTACGCAGGATGGCCGGTCATTACGCCGATACAAGCGCAGGTGGAAGATAGAGAGGCTGTTTGCATGGTTGCAGAATTTCCGTCGCATTCTAGTAAGATATGAATATCATGCAGAGAATTTCCTTGGTCTTATTCAGCTAGGATGTATAATGGTTCTACTTAGGAGGTGTTTATGAGATGACTTCTAGGCAATTTATGGAGAGCAAACTCACCGGGATCTATTTTGGGGTTCTAAAGGAAGGAGAGGTGGGAGCTGGAGATGCGATCGAGCTTATTAGCAGAGATGTGAATAATGTTACGGTTAAAGATCTCGTCCGGCTGGTAACTGGCAAAGGTGAGATGGCAACAATTCGGCGTGCAGTTCATATTAAAGCCCTTCCCGAAGCCTGGCGGCAAGAATTTCTAGACTATCTGGGGAAGCAGGATGGAATGAACTAGGAAGATGTTTCTATACAAAACGAATTGACTTATAGGGAACCTTCAAGCTTAACCATGATTACATAAGGAAAATGATTGTACTGCTAGTCGCAGCGGCAGCCACTCTTTAGATATTCAGATTCTTTCTCCAACAATAAGATTTGAATTAGTCTTAGAAGGCTCCATTAGAAACTAGTTGTTACTTCAATGCTACAAAAATACGATCAAAGATGAATAATCCGAATTACTATATATAGAAAAAAAATACTCTCAGCTCTTAGATAGATTTGGATAAGAATTGGACATAATCTGGAAAAATCCTTTTTATCGTCATCAAAGAGTCGTACGCAATGAACTCTAAAGAATCTCTGCTAGGAATGGCAGCCATAGCACTGGTTATTACGCCGGTGCTTATCCCTGCTATGCAGTCTTTTGGACAAGAAGAAGTAGAACAACGACAACAACAAGGAGACGATGGCGACATTGCCCCTGCCCCGCCGTCCATAGGAGCTGATATTCCACTCACGTACTTTGGTCCCGCACCATCTACTGTACAGAAAGAACTGGTAGGTCCTCTACAGCTACTAAGATCCGGCAAGATTGACATGAACCAATCCACAATCACTCTTCCATTATACCAAGGACATAATAGAGGAAGCAACGAAACAGTTTGGTATATCCTTACCGACACAACAGACAAAGGTAATGCTGATGCATTGGGCCTTAATTGGTCACCTAAACTTGCATACTCGGCTCCTGGAGCAAGAGTAGCTACGCTCCTACCAAATGCTACACTTGAATTTCACTCCGGAACTGTAGACTTTAGCCCGGAGCATAGCGTCACTCCAGGTGCTGACCCTGCAAACCCCTTCCCTCCATCTGAATTCCAACCTGGAGCAGTAGGCGATTCAGATTATTCTCCCCTAGTTCTTGTAGAAAACTCAGGTGGCCATGTCTACAATGCACCAGTAGTTGCCTTTGATGTTGACGCCTCTCAAATCAACTTTTGTCAAGGTAACCCTGACTACAGCCAAGTTCACGACAAGGTCGTAAGCATATGTCCAAGTGAAGGTACAGTAACGATAGAGCTTACATCCGGCTTTAGTTTTGCGCGTCCTGTACTTTACTTGAGTACCGAAGCTAGTGTCCCCCTTGCAGCAGCACTTGAAGGGGCTACCCTTGCCCCCAAATTGGTTAACATAGCGACAGGTCGTGACGACAGTGCATTTAGTGCAGTAGAGCGAATATTCGTGTTTGCTAATGGACCTACTGGACAGGACAATCCGCAGCGTCAAGGACTCAACAGCGCACTTATGGGTGAAGGTTCTCCTCTTAATGTCTTAGGAGGCATACCTACTATCGCTACAGACTATAGTCCGCTATGGGATATTAACGCAGGAGTGTGGACTCAAGAAGCCATAGACAATGGGTACCGTTCAAGGCTGACTGAAGAGTTTGCCATCTTGGGCTTTGTTGAACAAGGATGGATCACTGGTCTTGAAGGCGGGCCCTATGGCTCTGTTGGAATGATAGTGAACTGCCCCATAGCGTTCCGATTCCTGTAGTAGAGAGAAAGAGCGAAGAAGCAAGGAAGAAGGAAGGAATGAAAGAATGAAAGAAAAAATCTTTCTTTCTCTTCCTCCTCCCCCTCCTCCTTTTTTTTAAAGTGAAGAGGATCATCATGATAGTGCCGATAATCAAGACTGCTGCTACCGCGTCAGATGAAGCATATACCCTAGATGTCTTGGTACGTGCGTTTAGCACGGACCCAGTTTCGCGTTGGGAGTGGCTCAATCCGCAGCAGTTTCTCATGCATTTCCCTAGCTTTGTCAGGGCGCATGGTGGCAAAGCGTTTAAGCATGGGAGCACCTACTACGTTGACGGCTATGCAGGTGCTGCACTATGGCTTCCACCAGATGTCCCCCGGACGAAAAAACGCTGATTAGCCTATTTCAATGCACCGTATCTGAACAGATTCAGAAGGACGTTCTTGCAGTATTTTAACAGATAGGTCGCTATCACCCAAGTGAGCCACATTGGTATTTGCCGCTCATGGGTGTAGATCCTTCACAACAAGGCAAAGGATTTGGCTCGGCGTTATTGCAACATGCACTTATCCAGTGTGATCGCGACAGCAAGCTTGCCTATCTTGAATCGACAAGCCCAAGGAGTGTGCCGTTCTATAAACGACATGGCTTTGAGGTACTTGGCACAATTCAGGCAGGAACATTACCTCCCATATTTCCGATGCTCCGCAGACCTAGATGAGACACACTGATGCCAATAGCAATCTATAACTAATATGGGCACTCAATAATTGTAATACTATATCTTCATTTCAACACACTGGGGCATTGAGTCCATTCTCTAAAGTTTTTCTGCTGTAACCCTCTGCTCCCATGTCGCATAAACCTTTTTAGCTACTGGGTAGACCAAAGGATAGAAAAGAATCCACTTTTTGAAGCGATATCACTTCACAGCCCGACGGGCCCACACTTTTACTTAGGTTTATGGATGGATGTGCATTGTTGCATAACTGAGTATTATGTTAGTATGGTTTGACCTTGCTGCATTTAGCTTACTTCTTGTTATTGCCCTCTCACATATGGTTAACTGGCGCAGGTATAACCAATTACTGGTAAGACGTGGAGAAGTGATGCTGGATTTTGATGTTATAGATGGCTGGCAAGAAGAGCTGGAGAAGATGAACGATGGTAAGGAAGGTGCTCAGTACAAATACCCAGATTCATTTGTCCAGTTTCTAG
>CAYXGH010000019.1:0-13039 GCA_964464485.1 uncultured Nitrososphaera sp. | reverse complement strand
CGGGTTACCAGATTGGCAATCTGATGTCCTAGACCAAACTGGACGACCGTCGCCCGGAAACGATCGACACTCTAAGGTTATTTAAAGCGTACGTGTCTACAGAAGCAGTATTATCGTGGTGTAACCTCTACTATCTGTTACAGACTCCTCCCCCTCGACTTCTTCCACCACCGGTGTAAGTGAAATGAGATCATGGCTCTGGCAGTTATTGGCGTCAATTATGATGTAGTCGTCTAGGATGTCGCCGCCTTTCATGCTCTCTTTGCTTATAGAGAATCTGACTGGCGAGCTGGAATTTATGAGCAACAATTGATTTTTCTGGTAGTTGCCAATACGCGCAAGCCTGCCAGGTCTTGGGGTTGCCTTGATGTTAACCCGTACTTCGCCTACAGGGTGAGTTGTGAAGCGCGTCATCCTGTTTACGAGGACATCGAACTGGAAAGGATACCCTGCAGTGTTCTCTGCCATTTTGTTAACGCCGTCATTCATTACAATGTCAACCTTTTTGATGGTAGTGCCATATTTTACAATCCAGTAGTTGGTGGTCTTGACGATGTGGTTTATTGTTGCCTTTCTTCTTGCAGTTTCCTGCTCGCCCAACTGGTACCGCTCAATCCAGTCCATATAGTCACGACTAATGTCTGTAATGAACTCGCTACATGTATTTTGGTAGTCCTCTATGCTAGTAGCCCTTTCAGAGCCTGAATCAGTCGCAAACATCTTGGATATGATTTTCATGCCGCATGCCGATTTAAAAAGATGAACTTCTAGTGTTACCTGTTGAGTAGCTCTGCCATCTTCTTTGCATGGTATGTAATTATCATGTTGGCACCAGCTCGTTTTATAGATGTTATGAACTCAGTCATGACCGAGTTTTCGTCGATCCAGCCCTTTATAGCAGCCGCCTTGATCAGCGCATACTCTCCAGATACACTGTAAGCACATATAGGGACATAAGTGGTCTGCCTCGCAGTGTACACAAGATCTAGGTATGGTATGGCGGGCTTGATCATGACAATGTCAACACCCTCTGCAATATCTGTCTCTATTTCACGCATAGCTTCCCTTGCATTTGAGAAAGGCATCTGGTATGTGCGTCTGTCGCCAAATTCGGGTGCCGAATAAGCTGCATCGCGAAATGGAGCGTAAAGCGGGGATGCCTGCTTGGCCGAGTATCCCATTATTGCCACGTCCGCAAATCCAGCATTGTCTAGGGCAGTACGCAATGCTTGAACCTGACCGTCCATCATTGCAGAAGGTGCCACAATATCTGCACCAGCCCTAGCATGGCTGACAGCCACCTTTGACAAAGCGTCAATGGTTTTGTCATTGTCTATCTTTTTGTTTACTACAAGACCGCAATGCCCATGAGAAGTATATTGGCAGAGGCAAACATCGGTAATTATCGCCACTTTGCTACCAAACTGCTTGCGCAAGAGCTCAATTGACTTCTGCACGATGCCGCCGCCATCAAATGCTGATTTTGCATTTGCGTCCTTCTGCAAAGGCAAGCCGAATAAGATGATTGCGCTGATACCAAGCTCCATTATGCGATCAACCTCAACAACAAGTTTGGAGAGTGGCATGCGCTGGATATCTGGCATAGAGGGTATCTCTTGTGTCTTCTTTAATCCTTCCTGAATGAAGATTGGAGCTATTAGATCTTTAGGTGAAAGGCGTGTCTCTTGCAGCAGATCCCTCACCGCAGCCGTTGTCCTTAGACGGCGAAGTCTTACATTTGGAAAAGAATTAATGCCACTGTTGATCTTGGTTTTCTTCATACTTGAACAACTTGGCCACTGTTTTCATTAGCTCTTCACTGCCGCCTTCCTCTATCTCTTTTCGCAGATTATTCATAGGGATTGATAGAACGCCCTCAACAATGGCATAGGAAAGCTGCTCTATGACCCTAGCTTCCTCCGGTTCCATCGTTTTTCCAATCATAGTAAAGGCCTTTTTCAATTCTCGCTCCCTTATTGTATCAACGTTCTTGAACACCGCCATCACAATTGGCTCAGCCTTCATTCTCTTGATGACTGTGTCAAATGACTTCATTTCGTCATTTATCAGCTTCTCGGCAGAATTGACCTCATTCATACGGGAGCGCATATTCTTACCAACGAGCTCAGCGATCTGATCCATGTTTATCAGTTTGATGCCACGGATAGTTGCGACTCTTTCGTCCACTGTCCTTGGATTGGACAGATCAAAGATCATCATACTACTACTCCTGCCCTTTCTTTTCGTCATCGCATTTTCTATCCTTTCGTAAGTGATTAGGCGGTAGGGAGCCATAGTTGCCGTAAATATCACGTCGACTATGCGTAGCATTTCTAGAGCGGTGTCAAATGCGATCGGAATCCCTGCGACAGTATCCGCAAATGCGTGTGCCCTTTCAGGAACTCTGCTCGCTATCATGAAATTGACATCACGCCTTTTGAGTACCTTTGCCACAAGGCTTGCAGCTTCTCCAGTACCTATCAACAAGACAGTCTTGTTCTTTAAGTCATCAAAGTATTCTTCGGCAAGGTTCACAGCTACTGACGCAATTGAAACATTGCCCTTGTTTATACCAGTGGCAGTCCTGATCCTGCTTCCGGCCTTTAGTGCTCTATCAAATATGACCGACAGGTTGGCGCTTGCATAGCGATGAGCGCGTGAAAACTCAAAGGCCCGTCTCACTTGGCCCAAAATCTGGTCTTCGCCTACAACCAGCGACTCAAGGCCTGAGGCAAGCCTCATCAGATGCACAATTGCGTCCTTGCCTCTATTGATTTCTATGCTCTCTAAGTCCTTTTCTGACAGCCCCGCGGCAGAAACCCACTCCTCAAGGAGCTTGTGCTCATCGGGGTCTTTTGCTGCACCAAAAATTTCGACCCTGTTACATGTCTGCAAAATGACACATTCGTCAAAGCCTGCCCTCTGAATAAAGACCTTATGTGCCTTATCAATATCTTTGAACGTGAACTTTTCCAGCAGATGCATGGGAGCATTGCGATAGGTAACCCTTGCGTTGACGATCCGATCTAGACCAACTCGTGTTTCTGGTGTGGTTTTGACAGTTGCTGTCATGTTCTGTCTTTTTTCTCCCATTTCTGTAACAGCACTAACGTCGCGCTTTTAGCATCTTCAATCTTGTCTTCCTTAATAAGGTTCTGGATTTCTCTGTTTTTTATCACGGAATAGAGGAACTCTTTACGCTCACCTACTGTCCTAATGTGCGGTCGTGCTGCTTGCCGAGCAAATTCTTGAAGCTTCGCGTTTTCAATATCTGCCTTCTTGATTATCCTACGCAGTACCCGCTCTGCCTTTATCCTAATTTTCCGTGCCATCAGAGGGCTTTTGCCAGAAGTCGAAATTGCCACCTGCACTATCCCCTCAATGTTGACAATGGAAGCATAGGAAAAGTCGCTTACAGCCGGATCGTCTGCAGCGTAAACAAATGCCTTTATAAACCGACCCTTCTCTATGATCTTGCGATTGAGCTCTCTGTCATTGGTTGCCGCTAGCACCAAAAATGCATCACTGTAATTGTCAAGTATATTGGCGTCACGGAGCTTTGCCTTAACGAGCTTGATCTTGCCTAGAGCAGCCTGCTCAATCAGAAAGCGGTTAGCCCTATTACTTATTACCGTTATTTTGCAATCTTGCCCCAAGAGTCCGCGGACTTTTCTGATGCCCTCAGTTCCGCCCCCTATAACTACTGCATGTTTACCCTTTATGTTCAGGTCGACAATCAACTATATGACACCAGAAAGTTAAACAATGAATTTGGCTACGTTTCTTTATTTAATCGTTCAGTTCTATGCAGCAATTCTCTAATGGGCTATCCTTTTGAGGTAGTTTGCGTCGACAGTTACCGGTATCTGGTATGGTGAATCAAGCAGAACAACTGTTGCTTCTTGCTTTTCATAGTCTACGCGGGTTATTTTGGCTTTCATAGATTTGAATGGGCCCGCAATCACTTCGACAGTGTCATTTGTACTAAGCTCTGATACTACAGGCTTCTTCACTAGGTATCCTTCTATGTCCTTGTAAGGCAGATCGCCTCTAATCTGGCCACGAACATGCCTTATTCCTGCGAGTGCCTCATATGCAACATTGGAATCCGGCGCCTCCACAATGATGTAACCCTTAAAGCTGTCAAGCACAATGATGGAGCGAATTAATAATTTTTTGGCGTTAGCCCTTGTCTGCAGTAGATTTGCAACTATCCGTTCCTGACCTCCTGTCGTGCGGATGGCAAAGAACTTGGAGTCAGTTGAGGATTGTACATCCTCCTGGTTTGGTTGTGGTGCTGCTGCCGAGGAAACAGAAGGTGAACTTGTATGTGCCTGGACAGTTGAGGCCAGATCCTCATCTTTAGTTTCTGGTCCTGGCTTCTCCATTTGAGATTCTCCGGAGCTTGCAGTAGTATGCTGTTCGGAGGTTACTTGTGGTTCTACAAAATTAGGATTCTCATTAATATCATCTTCAAATTCAATTTCCTCTTGACCCTTCTCATCTTCTTGGGCCTCTTCGATTCTATTGTTCATCTTGTTTGCTATGCAAAGGTCCTATGCATTTTATAAATTTACTCAGGCAGAACCAGAATGAAATTGTAATTCTTATACAGAGGATCCAGCATCTTCTTATAGATATTACATTACTAACCATACTAACACTTACGGCTGTTCTTTGATTACCTAGTGGTTCGCAATTCTCCTGTCTAAATCCTAAGAAGGGTGTTACTTTTGGATAGCATCTCTTTATATCTCTCTTGTGTAACTAATTCTAAGAGACGACGCACCATGGTATCATGATATTTAAAACCTTTGAATTTCTTGCAATATGTGATCATTCATTACAATAAAAGTACGCACACGCACACGCACACATATCAGCATACTAGGAACAACTGAATTTTCAAATTTAGAAAGAGTAGTAATTTCAAAATATCCTTTCACGCTATGTCTGTCAAGTTTCCGCAAGTGAAGCCAGCTGTTATACCCTACTTGAGGGAGTATGCAGGCTTAAAAGATCTTTAATCTACAATATCCTAGCCTAGTTTTGTAATGTGCTTGCTTTAGATATCCTTCCTTTTAATTATTAAAAACAATGAATATTATAGTTCCTTGATTATCGATATTTTTTCGTAATACAAATAGCTGTTCCTTTAGTTGCAGCTTCACAGACTAGATCATCCATGTTCATTCTTCGAAGACAAATTTGTTGTGCCATCAGCATACATTAATATCTCCTCGCTCTTGGATTAGAGTGCGGCTAGCGCCTTTACGGCTTTCACATGTTACCATCTGTTATTTTGCTTACCTTACCGCAACGATAGGACAAGGCTAAAATTAGTACTGTATGTAGACGCTGTAAGTTGAACAATCACTGTCTCCTAGTAACCTCTGGTCATGACTTGGCAGGCACGACGATGAGCCGCTATCTGATAAGAAACGCTGAATTTGCAAGTGAGAGTAAGAGAGGAGACGCCGACGGCGAGTCATACCAGTCGCTGCGCTACAAGAATATTAAGCTTCATATTTTCTCTGGCAATTTGCTCACCTTGGAAAATATTAATGATCTATATTCTCGCGCTGATGTGTTCATTTTCCTTTCAAAGCATAGGTCGCACAGCTCAATCCCAACGCTCACGTGTCACTTCACCGGCAATTTTTCTGCAGACAACTCTTGTGGTGGCAATCCTCGACAGTTAGCAATCTCGTACCCCAGTCTGCAGAAAGGATATCTAAAGGCTATAACTGCTGCGAGACAAAAGGTTCCAGAATATGAGGTTATAATAGAAGCAACACATCATGGACCCACATCACTCAATAAGCCTGTATTATTTGTAGAGTTGGGATCGTCGGAAAAGCAGTGGGCCGACGAAAACGCGGCAGCAGTCATATGTGATACCCTGCTTGATATACTTCACAATGGGTTTGAGCGCTGCGAAAAAGTAGGCATAGCGCTTGGAGGCACGCACTATCCAAAAAAGTTTAACAAACTCTTACTCGAGTCAAAATTTGGTCTTGCAGCAGTGGCGTCAAAGCACAACCTTGAAGCAATCGATGATGCGATGTTGAACCAGATGATTGAAAAGAGTGTAGAGAAGGTGACACATATTGTACTGGACAGCAAAGGCTTGGGAAGTGAGAAGGATCGTATACTCAAAATCGTCGAGAAGAGCTCTCTCGAACTTTACAAGGTGTGAACGCGGTATCTTAAATACCTGCCTGCCCTCAGATATCTTATGAAACTGCGGCCACTAAAAGCAAGCCACGTATATGACATAGTGGCTCAAATTCCAGAAGGCAAAGTCACAACTTATGGTGATATTGCTAGAGCTCTTGGACATCCCCGCGCATCCCGTGTGATTGGAAGGATTTTGAACAAGAACCCAAACCCAATTGCGACTCCCTGTCATAGAGTCATCAAGTCAGATGGCAATATAGGCGGCTATGCTTTTGGCAAGGTAAGAAAAAAAGAATTACTAAAGAAAGAAGGTCTGTGCTTTATTGGCGACAGTACCGCAGAGTTTGCGAAATACAGAATTCCGCTTCAGAAATTGCGCTATGAGGACTTGGCCTCTTTTACGAGCTCTCGTAGATGCGCAAGTGATCTCACCTGACCGCCATTGACCTTCTTGTATAGGTGCCAGAACATATCGTTGGTAATATCCTTTCTTTCCTTGATCACTTTTAAATGGTAACGCATAGACCTTGTCCTCACCACATAGACCTCTTTCTTGCCGACCCTTGCAGTCTTCTTACCCTTCTTTGAGCCCGGGCCCTTGCCATGAACCTTCCAGACAGCCCGTTTCTTAATTGCTCTACCTCTTGAGCTTCCCTTAGGTTGGACCGTCCAAATTGCGCCACTCTTGACAAGTGAGCGTATATTCTCCCTAGTGATCGAGTCGGCGATGTCTTCAAGTCTATCGGGCTCAAAGCGAACTCTATTGGCTCCCACGTTGAGAATCCTTGCTACCAGTTCACGCTTTTTTGCAATGTTGACTACCATGTTACTCTTTTTTCTTCTCCTTTTCTTTTTGCATTTTAGATATTAGGTTACCGGAATTGAGCACCTTGATGCCAAGTTCGACAGCCTTGTTAATTATCTCAATCCTCTTCTTCTTTCCGACGGTGTGGCCAATCCTTGCTGCGTCCTTTTTCGGATCAAGCTTAGCCAACTCGGCGGTGTTATGAACAAGGTTATCAATATATCCAGATGGGTGAAGACCTCTTGCTGCTCTCGGGCCCCCGTAGCCGACCTTGACAATGGCTGGCATTCCTGACTTTTGCTTTCTCATCTTATTGTCCTTGCCCTTAGGTTTCCTCCAGTTTTCGGCAAGCCTATCGTACCTCCAGCTTTCCTGTCTGATGAACTTGGGTCTTCTTTGTGCAACCTTTTTTCTGGCTGCGAGCAATTCCTCGTTAATCACCATAGCTTTACTTAGAAGACTTTTATCCGATTACAATAAATATGTTACTCGTTTCTTGTATCTTAGAGAACAAACAAGAAGAGTATATGATCGCATACTACAATGATGCTGTATGTGACAGTGCACTCAAAATAGGACACATTATGTCTATCCTTACAAGCTGTTCCATACCGCTTACACTTTGCACGAATTCTATAACTTATCTGCACTAAGAAAGCGCAGATGATTTCCACGTTGAGGAAAGAGCTTGCTCTGCTGGAGTTCGCGTAACTCTGGGAATCTCAAATATAGCACCTTCTTCTTCTTCTTCTTCTTCAGCATGATATATCATGTGCTCTTACTGGAACAATAACCGGACACCAGCACAATTCTCCAGCAAGACTTTTCGATTTTGAGGCCGAATTTCATGAGATGAAACTACATCCTTTATTGTTATTGTTGGATTTGGGTTCTGTCAAAAATATGCTTAATCCTTAATAGGATAGCTATATATCATTAACAATTAATTCGTATCAAAGGGGCCTTGAAAGAAGACGATTGTGGTGAATAATACGTGACAGAGAGCTATGTAAGCTTTAACGATACAAATGGTGATAGCCCATCGCATATACCAGAGGACCTTTTGCACTTTATACAACGCGACACATACTCGCTTTTAGTAAAGGGATTTGCTGGAACTGGCAAGACCACGCTTGCACTTACTATCTTAAATGAGCTTGGAATCAAGAACAATTTCTTCTACATCTCGACAAGAATATCACCAAAGCAGCTCTTTCAATACTACCCGTGGCTGAAGGACCTTATTGGACGGTCTAAGCCTAGAGGCATAAGCCTGGTCCGAGATCATGAAGTGATGTCAAGTTTTGAGGATGCAAGGCTAGACGAACCCGAGTCCCTCTTTGAGCGCATTACAAACCAGTTGATGGACATCAAGTCCCCTATAATCATAATCGACAGCTGGGACGCAATTGCGTCTTTCATGGACAGAGAGGCTCGCCTTAATAACGAAAGGGTGCTTCAGACATGGAGGGAAAGGGCTGGTGCGAAGCTCATATTCATAAGCGAGCAGCCAGCTGACACTACGCTTGACTTTCTGGTGGACGGGATAGTTGAGCTGAAGCAGAGCTATTACAACAATGTAAAAGTGAGGCAAATCTTTCTTCAGAAGCTACGGGGCACCCGTATAAAGCGCCCGTCTTACCTGTATACACTCGAAAACAGCATATTCCATAGTTTTGCGCCCTATCAGCCAATCAAGTTCGAGCCTCGCAGAAAAGGTGCAGCCGGAATCTCGGAGCTTTCAACAGGTGACAATATCGGAAGCGGATACCCTATGCTGGATGCTTCACTTGGCAGCGGCTTTCCAAAGAAGGGTCTGGTTCTTCTTGAGCTAGACTCACATGTAAACATGACAATTGCAATGATATTTCTCCAAAGGATTGTATCAAGCTTTGTTTCGAGTGGAAACCCAGTGTTATTACAGCCTGTTACCTGGATGGAGCCCTCTTTAATATTACACTTCTTTGAGACATTTCTGCCTGCCGGCAAGAAGAGCCTTTTCAAAATATTGTGGACAGGCAAACCATACAAAATATCCAATAACATAATATCGCCAAGCAAAAATGAGAACTCCGATCAGCTGCTTGCAGCTCTCATCAAGATGAAACGAAGGCATCGCGATAAGCTTCTTCTTAATATAATGTGGACAGAGGCTATACAGAGTCTACATAGCGCAAGAAAATTGAGAAACGGAATGCAGAACGTACTATCCCGCATAATGGCCCATGCAGACCTTTCAATAGCGGTGCTCACCCGCTCACAAGAGGATATACTCGAACTTGTTTCAGAACTTTCAAACATTCACCTGCGGTTCATGATAATAAATGACACTTTGTTTCTGCAGTCGGTTGTTCCATCATCCAGTTTGTACTCTCTGATATTTGATAGGCAATCTCAGATGAGGCTAAAGGCAGTAGTGTGATCAGGTGCTTAGATGGTGGTAATACTCATCTGCCAAATTCTCTTCAATGCCCACAGGGAGGAGTTCCTTCATCTGGTCATAATAGGATAGGAATCTGCTTCCCTTCGGTGTTATCCTATACAGGGTTTTTTCTCCATTGTTCACTTCGTGAACAAGGCCGCTTTTGATAAGCGAATCCAGGTATAGCTTGCACTGGTCATTACTCAGCATTGCTTTATACATAATCTTGGTGCGGGTCTCTTCTTTGTTTACAGACTTTAAGATTGCGGCGATGACTTCGTAGCGACTGCGATTCTTCATTTAAGCGGAGTCAACTCCGCATACATTTCATATAATGCCTATCACTATTTCTAATAGAAGTATATAATAAAGTAATATTTTATTTAATTGTTCCCAACCAATTATAACATATATCCTGATCAGTCATCTGCTATGCAAGCGAAGGAGGAGGAGCCCTGGTAAAGAGCGACGCCAGTTGCTTATAATGAGCAATAAATTTTTTACCGAGATCAGTCGTCTTGTATATGTACCGCTTTGAATTTGGTCGCTCCTGTATTGTCTCAAGCATTCCGATGTCGAGCAGGAATTCAAGATACTGGTTTATCTGCTTAGAGTTCAGATTGCACCGATACATCACATGCGTCTTCCTCGCCCCATTCTCACACATTAGCAGTATGAATTCTATTATCTCCAGCCATCCTCTGTTACTCCAGCCCGCAGCATTTAATGGCAACTTACTACAGAAACTCAATACTATTGGATTTAATGCTAAACGTACTTTCTCACCCAACAAGAACCTAGAAGATTCCTAGGTGCGCGTCGAGATTATGTAAAAGCAAAATTATGTATCAAATATTGTCATCCTGATCGAAAGCTTGAGTCATTGGAATGCGTTACGCTAATAGCTGCATAATGTATGGCAGAGCCACAAGCAGCCTAACCTCTATTTGGAAACAACGGATTGCTCGTTTCTTTTCTTGTGATTATACACTTTTACAAAATATATCCCAACGTGTATACATTTAACTTCCATCCTAGGACAGTATATTATACGTTGCAGCTTGCCAAGTCCGCAAAAAATGCTGACGCTTCCGAATTTATATACAGAATTAGGCAAGCAGAATACACGCTTGAGGCAGGAAGGCGAAAGAAAAGCATAGCCGGGGGCCGGATAGAAGGCGGCCTGCTGGAAGTTTATGATTTAGAAAACTTGGTGATAATAAGCGACCTCCACGGCGATTCAAAGTCGCTTTTTCGGATTCTTTCTGAAATAAACTATAAGCAATTCCTATCAAAGGAACTGAACAAACTTGTATTTCTTGGAGATTATATTGATAGGGGAAGTGATTCCCTCAGTATAATATATTCAGTATGCTATCTGAAAAGCACATATCCTGACTCGGTTATAATGATGAGGGGGAACCATGAGGCCCCTGCAGAGTTCCCTTTTTCTCCGCATGATTTCCCCTACGAGATACAAGATCGCTTTGGCAATCGCTGGAGAGAGATCTATAAAGAGATACTATCAATGTTCAGACTGTTGACGCTTGCAACAGTGGTCAGGCAGAAGTTACTCTTAGTGCATGGCGGGCTCCCTACCAAAGAGGCAGCCGCTGAAAACTTTAGAGAGTCGATAGTCTTTGCTCATGAAAACCAGGTCAGAAACAGTGTGCTTGAAGAGATATTATGGAACGATCCACGGCAGATTGACGAAAACAAACGCCAAGAGAGGTCAAGACGTGGCCTTGGGAGATATTTCGGTCCCAGTGTGACTCGTACATGGTTGCAAGCGACAGGTACTAAAGCAGTAATCAGGGGACATGAGCCCTGCCAAGGGTTTAGACTCGATCATGACAATACGATCATGACTCTATTTTCTTGCACAGATGTCTACCCCAATTCCGCGGCGGCTTATCTTATGCTAAATGCAGCCAAACTTGACACCATCAAGGATGCAAAAGAGCTCTCTGTTCATGTCAAATTCCTAGCGTAGCCTTGATCTCTTTGCATCTTTTCCGGAGCGAAACAGTTGATATATCTGCCACTTGACATATCTCTACCTGCCGAAGAAACTCATTACAATTCTGAGATGCAAGGTAAATAACTGCGCCTGCAAGTGCCCTTGGGTTCTTGCCAAGTGAAATACGGTTCTGCTGCACTCTTGTGTAGATGCGAAGCGCTTCACGTTTGGTCTTTTCGCTCAGGTCAAGCCTGTTGGCTATCAGCGTGACATAGTCTGGACCATGCAGAACCGGCATTTGTAGAGATAGTTCCCTCAGGATAAGCTTATAATGCGCCATGACATCCTTGCTTGAAATGTTGCAGACTGCTGCAACATCTGCCACAGTCTTTGGAGTGGCAGTCTCTCTGCAGGCTGCATAAAGCGCTGCGCCAACAAGTCCTAGCGTTGACCTGCCCTTCGCCAGTTTTTTGAGAGCGGCTTTGCGGTATATGTAGGCTGCGCTTTCCATCACAGCTTGGCTGAGATACAACTTGTCGCCAAAGTTATTCAGAAATTTCAGTGCTTTCTCAAGATTCCTTGAGATAGAGTCATTGAGCTGAGACCTGTTATTCCAAGTACGTAGCCTTTGCATCTTCATCTTCTGGGCCGGCTCTAGCGTCTTTCCCCTTGCATCCGTGTCATCCAGACCGATAAGTGTTGACAGGCCCTTGTTATGTACTGCAAGCGATTCGGGCATTCCTGTCCTTGTCCTGTCGCCGTATTCAGAAGAATTAACGATACCAGCTGCGTTATCGGCATGAAAAATCCTGTCATCTGCAACACATCCACATGAGCTACATACAAACTCACTCGAAACCATATCAAATATTACGGTTTCACTTTCACAATGCTGACAATATATCATATTATCTTTTGAATGTATTTGTTGTTCAGCTGGTTCCATCGAGACTACGTATCAGCCTCTTTTATTATTCCTAGTTTTTCTAGAAATCCTAAAATCTTATCGATTCAGTTTCATTATCAGAACAATGGCAATAATAACTAAATTTTAGTAGAATTTTCTAAGCTCTCTTTTAGCCGCTTATTACCTGGTAAGCGAACACTGTAAAATGATTCTAGAATACATTGATTATTAAATCCACAACAGATAATTCTCTCTGTGATTGATAACGTATTCATAGCTGTAGCCATGTTTTTCTGGCTTTCTTATGTCCCTGTTGCTATGATTTCAGTCTGGAAGACCTTCAAGAATAGGAAAGTGTTTGTAGAAAGAGATCTATGCCGCCTCTTCAACGACCCCTCGATAATTTTTCAGATAACAACTCGTTCTGCTACAAAGACGGCAGTAGTCAAGCGGGGTATCCAATCGATAACAAGTTCTGCAGAGAAGGTAAACTTTTACAATTACCAGATCTCTGTGGTGACAGATGAGCCGCAGGACAGATGGACGCTTAAAAACGAAAAATGTGAAGTGGTAGTAGTAGAGAAAAATTATTATACAAATGCAATAAAAAAAGGTCGAGCGCTTCAGTATGCAGTAGAACACCGCCAGCGAATCGGCAAGAATACTAGCAAACGCTGGATATTTCATATGGATGAGGAAAGTTATGTGATGCCACAGACAATACTTGCTCTGCTCAAATTCATTGGGGAGGGTAAAGGAGTTGTA
>CAYXGH010000018.1:0-13600 GCA_964464485.1 uncultured Nitrososphaera sp. | reverse complement strand
AATTAGTATCAAAGCCATCTGTGGATCTAGTGACGGCCAAGTGCGTTATGCAGATACTGGCGTAGCCCGGATATCTTGATCCTTTCCTGCTGCATTGTGTCCCTGTGTCTTATCGTTACAGTATCATCCTGCATTGTCGTCCTGTCTACAGTTACAGCAAATGGTGTTCCTATCTCCTCAAGCCTTCGGTACCGCCTGCCGATAGACCCTGATTCATCGTAAAAGGTGTCAAAGTCATATTTTAGCTCAGAATTGATATGGCGCGCTTTTTGGTCAAGTCCGTCTTTGGTCATTAGCGGTAATATACCGACTAAAATTGGCGCGAGGTAAGGCTTTAGGCCAAGTACTACTCTATCATCGTGCTGATCATCTTCATAGTAACAGTGTTCTAAGATTGCGTAGATGCTTCTGTCGATTCCCATCGAGAGCTCAAACACATGCGGCAGCACCTTGCCTTGGGTTGCGGAGTCTAATACTTCGAGGTTCTGCTTGCTTGTGATCGCATGCCCCTTTAGGTCGTAGTCAGATCGGTAGTTACATGCCACAAGCTCGAGCCATCCAATGCTGGTCTCGACTTCAAAGTCAAATGCAACAGAGGCATAGAAAGCCTTTTCATCGACTGATAGGTTCCTGAATCGGCTACGTTTTACATCTATGCCTGTCTTGTCATAAAATTCTACGAGAAGTGCAAGGTAGTATGTGATAAGCTTATTCGGTGTCAATCCTTTACTGATTGCCTCCTCCGCAGTTACTTCAATTATCGACGATCCATCCGATAGTCGAAGTACAGTATTCTTGACTTCTTCGAACTTTGGCATTTTATTCAGTCTGTCTGGGTTGCAAAAGACCTCTATCTCTGCTTGGTAAAACTCCCTTAAGCGCAGAAGGCTCTGCCTTGGTGCAATCTCGTTTCTGAAACTCTTGCCTACCTGTGCTATACCAAGTGGAAGGCGACCCCTCATTGTCTTATATACACGTGTAAAGTCGACAAATATCGTCTGGCAGGTTTCTGGACGGAGGTATGCTTCCTCCGCTGCCGGGCCAATGCCAACAGAGAACATCATGTTGAACTTGCTTACCTCGCCAAACTCGCCATTGCAATTTGGGCATCGCAGGTTGTGCTTTTTTATGAGCGCTTTGATTTCTTGTTCTGCCATCCTCTCCAGTACACTCTCACCTGTTTTCTCTGTGACGTATCGGTCTGCCCGGAACGAAGATCCGCACTTTATGCATTTTACTACAGGGTCGGTAAAGTTGCCAATATGACCTGATGCAACAAAGACGCTCTTACTCATTATCTGGCACCCATCAATCTCTAGCATGTCATCACGCCGTACAAGCTCGCGCCGCCATAGCTCGATAAACTTGTTTTTCATGTTGACGCCTCTTGGCCCGTATTCCCAAAAGCCAGCAGGCGCATCTGAGTAAATCTCGCAACTAGGAAAATAGAATCCTCGCTCCAGCGCCAATTTCATTACTTCATCATAATTAGCCACCATCTGCAAGGAGCAGACGTGTATGAGAGGTTTTAAATTTATGCCCAGATTTCATGCAAAGAGTATATCATTTATGAAGAATAACATTTTATCTCGGTCACATTCCCCTAGGTTTCAGGTTGAAGGTATCAGACAGGACACACGGGGTAGAGTATGCTATCCGCGACATTATCGCTTATGCGCGCAAATACCAAGCATCTGGCAAGGAGATAATCTACCTTAACATAGGTGATCCTGTCAGGTTCGACTTCAAGACACCAGATCACATCAAAAGAGCACTTGTAGATGCCGTTGCCCATGATGAGAATTATTACACTGATTCTGAAGGGCTCCCCGAGCTCCGACAAGCAATCATGGAAAAAGAGTCTGAAAAAGGATTCAACGTTGCAGTAGAAGACATCATTGTCACCAACGGAGTATCAGAAGGACTTGACATGACGATGGCATCTATCGTTGACCCTCGCGCTGAAGTGTTGATGCCTGGTCCATATTATCCTCCGTATGCTTCATACGCAAAATTTTATGGCGGCAAGCCTGTTGAATTCAAGCTTCATGAAGACGGAAGGCCAAACCTTGAAGATCTACGGAGCAAGATAACCCCGCGCTCGCGAGCACTGTGTATCATTAGTCCAAACAACCCCACTGGTGAAGTCTTCGATCAAAAGAGCCTTCAACAGTTGATAGACATTGCCACCGAACACGATCTTTATGTCATTTGCGATGAAATATACGACAAAATAGTTTTTGACTCTCATTTCACCGGCATAGGCAAGGTGGCCAAAGATGCCCCTGTTATCTTGCTCAACGGCTTTTCAAAGGCCTATCTGATGACTGGCTGGCGCTGCGGCTATATCTGTCTGAACAGTAGCTCTAAAATGCTTGGAGGCTTGCGTGAGGATATACCCAAGCTTGCAAGAGTGCGGATAGCGGCCAATCTACCTGTACAGATAGCAGCAGTGCAAGCGCTTCGGGGGTCTCAGGCACATATATCCACAATGGTTGATAAGCTGAGAACAAGGCGCGACTATGTGGTCAAGCGCCTCAACGCAATGGATATTCAATGCAAAGTTCCGCGTGGCGCATTTTATATTTTCCCGAAGATCGCCACTGGCAGGCGCTGGAAGGATGATCTGCATTTTGTAATCGACCTACTCAATAGCACCGGCGTACTAACAGTGCACGGTTCCGGCTTTGGCTCAACCTATGGGTCAGGTCACTTCAGGATCGTCTATCTACCACCGGAAGAAATACTTGAAAAAGCAATGGACAAGCTTGAACGTTTCTTGAATACCAAATTATGAGTACAATTTGCTCTGCAAGAAAAGAACTAATTCTTGTGGAATACTTGAAACCTTCCCATGTCATCTTTCTTTACTTTGCAAACGCTTTAAGCTTGCCTCTCATCTCTCTGTCTTTTGAAATGGCTGGATGAGATGGGTCTACAAGGATGACTTCGTACCAGATGTTCATGCCGTCCTTGTGGAGAAAGTATGAGCCAAGCACTTCAAGATTTGGGAACTTTTCGCCTACTCTTCGCTCAGCAACCTTGCGCATGCTGATGCCCTGTTTGATACGAACAACACCTAAATGTTTAGGCCTTCTACCTGCAACCGGGCGCTGCTTTCTCATGCCACCTCTACCTACACGAGCTCGGACGATAATGATGCCCTGTTTGGCCTTGTAGCCTAGCCTCCTAGCTCGGTCAAGCCTGCTTGGTCTCTCTATTCTGTGGATGGTTGGCTCTGCTCTCCAGGCAACTGTCTTGGATTTGAGCTCATCGGAATTCTCATTCCACATCCGATGCCACGTTTGAGCCATGTAGCTGCGCATTATATCACTTCTCCTGATTTAGGCCCCTTTATATGTCATATTACGCCACGCAAAATTTGAATCACCTTTTCTGCAATAACCCTAGAGGCAAGCTCTTGTGCCTCTTTTGTCTGTGCACCAATGTGAGGTGTGCATATGACGTTTGTTAGGTTCATCAGCTGCTTGTTGGTAGGCGGTTCCACCTCAAAAACATCAAGTGCTGCGCCTGCAAGCTTGCCATTCTTTAGCACTTCGTAAAGTGCATTTTCATCAATTATTTCGCCTCTTGAAGTATTGATCAGGTACGCTGTTGGTTTCATTTTGGCTAGCCTCTCTGAATTAAACATATGCTTTGTTTCCGGAGTTGCTGGTACGTGGCATGTTACAAAGTCAGCGCTTTCCAGAAGTGTATTCAAATCAGTGACTATCATGCCAGTTTCGCTGATGAATTCCCGATTAATTGGGTATGGGTCGTAGCCTATTAAGTTCATCCGCAGCGCTTTTGCCATTCTACCGATGTTGCGCCCGATGTTTCCAACACCCACAATGCCAAGGTACTTGCCTGACAATTGTGTGCCCATGAGGTCTTTTTTGATCCAGTTGCCGCGCTTGGTCTGTGCATCTGCCTTTGGTATGCTCCTTGCAAGAGATATCATGAGTCCGATAACAAGCTCACCCACCGCTATAGAAGCCGCTTCAGGCGCATTAATCAATCTAATCTTTTTCGTTTCAGCAGCCTTGACATCAACATTGTCAAGTCCGACGCCTACTCGGGCAATTATCTTGGCTTGGACAGCAGCATCGACTACCTCCTTTGTGACCTTCGTTCTGCTTCTTACGACGAGAACATCGTAATCCTTAACTGATGACATCAGCTCGGCTGGCCTAATGTCAGGCTTATAGTGGACTGTAAGCCCTGCGCGCTTCATGCTGTCGATCCCAACCTGATCAATAGAGTCACAAACTAGCACATTGCCGCTGACTTGCACGGAGCTTGAGAATTTTGGTGCTAATATATTGTTTGTTACCTATGAAATATTGGTAATCGTTTACAGTCAAAGATCGTTGTTCTCAAAATACAACCGTCGTAACGATTAACTTTTTTGGCTCGCAAATTTTCGCTTCTTTGGCTTCTGCTGGCGCGCCATTTATCATATATCTATAGAGGAAATGCCTCTCAAATGAGTGTGCTTTTTGCAGGCACTTTTATGATCATAACCTAGATTATGATCTGTTAGATAATTGGTCATATCAAAAGTTAAATTATTTTTAAACTTTCCAATCCTGATCATCTCTCATAAAAGGAATACCGCTGATTTGAAGGTCCTGTATAGCGCTATTAATCTTCTCACCAAGTGATTCCGATCTTGAGCTATCAATCATTACCATATCAATTTCCTGAAGCAGAGTTTGCTTAAGATTCTTGTTGGGAGTGGATGTGCCTATATGATAGGAGGATAATAATATGTAGAATGAAATTAGGTATTTTCTCGCATAAACGATAAGCTCTTGTCTATCGTTATCTTTTATTTTAGTCCTTTTTTCAGAACCATGTATTGTGCTGCTGCAGCATCGATGTAGCATTGGCAATTCCATCTCCTTTAGGCAGTTCTTGGAAAACATGGATAGTCAGATTCGTACTTTTTACCTGCTTGCCATCAGCGTCAGTAACAGTTACTTCAAAGTAATATGTACCAGGTACATCAAAACTGCGGGTAACGTTCTGACCGGTCAGAGTCAGACCGTCGCTAAATTTCCATTCAAAAGTATATGGTTCTTTTCCACCCCTGGCATTGCCAAGAAATGCTCCTTCCTCGCCGACAGCCAGCCTCGACTTGTAGTTTTCTCTGATTGCAAACGCGGGGTTGCCTCCCTGTTCGTTATCACTGCTTTCATCGACTAGTGGTTGAAATATCCCCCGTAGAGTTTGATCGTCTACTATAAGAAGCATGATGCCTATTCCAGCTACTATTACTATAGCGCTAAAGAATATTGCAGATTTTACAGTTCTTGACATCGCAATCATGGTGAATGACATTCACTAATCCCTTTCTGCATATACAAGGTGATCGCTTGCAAATAGAGGTGATTATTATAACAATAATCCCGCTTATCCCATATGAAAGAGACTGTGGAGTAACTTCTACTTGAGAATACACACAGTAGGCAGATAGGATGTCGTCATAAGAGCTTCTGCTGCTTCTACCGTTGCTGCTACAATGGCAATTATCACCATTGATGTCGTCATTCGTCCTTTCTGTGTTGAGTCAACCATTTGTAATAAACCAAACAAAGCTGTTTGTTTTAGGCATTTCTCAAAACCCACTACACATAATCATATACAATGTTCTTAGATAGTGGAGTGAATTATTAAAAATTTATACATTAATAAAACTATTAATCCTTGGTCAATTTTTTAAAGTTAACATATCTATCTGGGGTAACCCGAGAAAGATAAAAGCAACTAGTGTATCAGAAAGACATCTCACATTATCATACTTTCTAAACGAATTCTTAGCGAATTCTTAAAACTATGGCTTTGAAATACTGCTTAAAGTGTGGCTCTGATTATGGGAGGCAGCGAAGCAGCAAGCTACATTCTCCGAATACAAAGAGGTGAGCTTGAAAGACAGCTCTATGGCCAACGCATACTCTATGTGAGCATAAAACGTGACTGGTTACGCAATACAAAGTTACTGTTTATCAGAAAGACAGCATTCATTGGTTCCGGCATAATTGATAGGTTTGTCCCACTTGGCGAGCTAAGAGAAGACGAGAAAAAGATATGTCTTGAAAACAATTATTACGGCAAAATTGAGTTTGCCAAACTGGTGCGGTTTTATCCTGCAGTGGCACTGGAAGATACACCTGTCGCAGGCCATAACCCCCTTGCACTGCACGGTGCCAGCATGCCGCGCTCTGATGCCCTACAGATTCAGCGGCTCGTACGGTCAAGGTTAATAATATTGTAAAAGGTCTTTTTGTCGATTAATTTATTACAGCCGCTTCTTTAGTATTTTGCGCGTCTAGTGATGTCGTTCAGGATTGACAAAGATTCTCTTGGCGAAGTCCAAGTTCCATCTAGCGCCTACTATGGCCCTTTTACAGCTCGCGCAATCAACCAGTATAAGGTGACTGGCGAAAAGGCCCATATCAAACTGATAAGAGCTTATGTCATGATCAAGCGCTCGGCCGCGCTAGCAAACAAGGACCTCAAGGCGCTTGACAACGATAAGGCGCAGGCGATAGTAAAGGCGTGCGATGAAATATTGGCAGGCAAACTACTCAATGAATTCGTGGTAGAGACAATCAACTCAGGCGCTGGAACTGCATTTAACATGAACACCAATGAAGTCATTGCAAATAGGGCATTAGAGATCCTTGGCAAGGCGAAAGGAGAATATGAAATCATCAGCCCAAACGACCATGTTAACATGTCGCAATCAAGCAATGACACCTTTCCAACTGCAATGCATGTCGCGCTCTTGCTCAACACGATGGAGACGATTGCCTCACTTGATAAATTAATTGCGTCATTGCAAAGGAAGGCGGGGGAATTCGCTGGGCTAATCAAGATTGGCAGAACCCACCTAATGGACGCAATTCCAGTTACCCTCGGCGCCGAGTTCGAGCAGTATGCTTATTCACTCAAGCAGGCAAGGGCAAGACTTGTTCAGACAATGGGTGGCCTACAATATGTGGGAATTGGCGGGACTGCGGTGGGCACTGGTGCCAATACTCCAAAAGGCTATAGACAGCTTGTCATTCGATACCTATCAAAGGTTTCAGGGCTGGACTTGAAATCCTCTGAGAACATATTCTACTCCCTCCAGAGCAAGTACGATGTGGCAAATTGCTCATCGGCGCTACGCAACCTTTCAATAGATCTCAACAAGATGGCAAATGATATTCGATTGATGGCCTCGGGGCCGACGGCTGGCTTTGCTGAAATTCTGATCCCGGCGGTGCATGCCGGCTCGTCAATAATGCCAGGAAAGGTAAACCCGTCGCTTGCAGAATGTCTCAACATGATATGCTTTAACATAATAGGAAATGACGTTTCAGTTGCAATGGCAGCCCAAGCAGGTCAGTTTGAGTTGAATGTCATGCTACCAGGGATGCTGAAATGTGTCCTTGATTCGACTGACATGTTGAAGAACTTTTTGCCGATATTTGCAGCCAACTTGGTGGATGGCATTGAAGCAAACAAGGACAGGCTGGAATCAAATATAGAGAAAAGCCCAGTGTTAGTCACATTGCTAAACCCCTATATTGGTTACCTAAGGGCAGCCGAAATATACAAAGAGTCGCTTAAGACCAACAAGAGTATTCGCGAGCTGGTTCTGAGCAAAGGATTGATGTCAAAGGAGCAGCTTGACAAGGTGTTATCAAAGGAAAACATACTTGGTGCTGCAGTCTAGTTCTTTTGGTTTTGAACAATACCTTGGCGCGTTCTTACAAGCTGCAAAATGGTTGTGCCAATAAGTGCTCCCTGCAAGACATAACCACCAATAATTAGCATTACAGCATTAAACGGTTTTGAAAATGTTGTCATCATCTCAACGTGAGGCGATGCAAGTGAATTCCCCACCATTACAATGATTGCAAGCGGGATGCAGGCGTATAGCGCAATTCTTGCAAGCGGTACTTTGCTAACAGTCAGCATGCCATCTAAAAGAATAACAATGGCTAGCGTAATGAACGACAGTTCAAGTGCTATAGCCCTGTCGAGGAATTGTGGATCGCCAAAGGGGATCGCGATTGCGCCCACTATGCTTATTGCCGCAAGAACAATGACAACAGGCGTAAAGAGCACTACAATTTCTTTTGCCAAAATTTCAATTAAAGCCTTTTGCTAACTATTAATAACGATCTTTAGCATCCTCACAGATATGAAGGCTGCACGGATAATAAAGACGAAGGAGCCTCTTGAAATCAAGGATGTCAACATTCCAAAGCCAAAGGGCGATCAGGTTCTTGTAAAGGTTGAAAGTGCAGGTGTGTGCCATAGTGATCTACATCTGTGGGAAGGCGGATATGCTGGCCCGCAGGGCGTGTTTATGAAGGTTGAAGACCGTGGTGTAAAGTTCCCTCTTACACCAGGCCATGAAGTTGCCGGCACGATAGATGAAATGGGCGAATCAGTCACAGGTTTTTCCAAAGGTGATAAAGTGCTAGTCTATCCTTGGATAGGCGAGGGCACATGCCCTGCATGTCGCGTCGGCGAAGAAAATATTTGTGATGGCCCAAGAAGCCTTGGAATATACCAAGACGGCGGGTATTCAGAAATGGTTCTTGTCCCAAGCTACAAATATCTCGTCAAGCTACACGGGCTCGATCTAAACTCTTCTGCATCGCTTTCCTGCTCCGGCCTCACGGCATATACAGCTGTCAAGAAGGCAGACTCGCATCCAGGTCAAATGGTTGTCGTAATCGGAGCCGGCGGCCTTGGGCTAATGGCGGTGCAGCTTGCCAAGGCAACAACAAATGCGCGAATAGCCATTGTGGACATTGATGAGAAGAAACTTGCAGAGGCAAAGAGACTAGGAGCCGACGAAATTATCAATTCAGCAGCTGGCGACCCAGTCAAGCATGTCAAGGAGGTCACTGATGGCCTTGGCGCGGAAACAGTCATTGACTTTGTGAACAATGGCAAGACCGCGCCAAACTCGCTAAACATGCTGAGGAAGAGGGGTCGGCTTGTGATGGTAGGGTTGTTTGGCGGCTCACTAGAATTGAACCTTCCACTTGTTCCACTGCGGGCATTTACATTGACAGGTGCTTATACCGGCAAGTTCGCTGACCTAGTTGAACTGGTCGCATTGGCTAGGACGAACAAGATCCAATCATTAGTATCTAGAAAATTTACGCTAGATCAGGCAAACAGCGCACTTGAGGAGCTCAAGGCAGGTAAGATTATTGGAAGGTCAGTAATCAATCCCTAGATGATAGTAACTTTCTTGCCATTATGCTTTTGAGAGGCATCCACTCTTTCTAGAAACTTATTACTCTAGATATATCCTAAAGGAGTTGCTATGGTCCCAGTCAAGGGTTTCTCTAGTAGCCAGACTGTTAAGCATAATATTATTTTCTTATTCTAGATGATTATGATATAGGACTCTTTAACAATCTCTGAAGTCTTATAAAGTTTAAGAGCCTAAAACTATCGTGACAAGCGAGGATAAAACTAATACTTATGACGAGACGGTGAGCAGTACAACTTCAGAACCCACAGCTGATGTCACAGTTACTGAAGAGAGATCCATAACTACAGTACCGGCCAGCGATGTTGAGACATATGAAGTACAGTCTGAAACAGCAACATCGGAGGAAGAAGAGTCAGTCTCTATAAAAGCCAGAGACGCGGGAAGATCGCTCAAAGATCTCATTCATTCGCTAGGCAGAAAGACCAAGGAGGTGACCGAAGAAAAAGCGCGGGAGCTTAAAGCGCAAACAGTCGATATTGGCACGAAAACAGATGCACAAGACATTCAGCACTTGGGCGATGAGGTTGAAAAACTAATCACAGTCTTTGAAGATACAATGACAGAGATCCGTAAAGAGCCATATGATGAGCAGGAAAAACTGCTCGTGGGCTACAAGAAGCTGCTAGAGGAGCAGATTAATGTCATCAATTCAAGGCTGTCAATGGCTAAGCGCCTGAAGCCAGGTGCCTGACTGAAAGAGTCCCTCTACTTCTCTACTCTACTAGCAGTTTGCTTGCAATATCCTTTACCACCACAGATTTAACATTGACAAACTCTTTGATGCCAAACTCGGAAAGCTCCCTCCCAATGCCCGACTTCTTGACGCCACCAAACGGTAGGCGGGGGTCAGACTTTACCATTTCATTTACTGACACTATGCCACTTTCAACCTGATGGGCCAGACGTATACCTCGATCGATGTTGTTTGTCCATATGCTTGCACCAAGTCCAAATTCAGAATTGTTTGCCTCCCGTATAGCTTCTTCTTCGTTGTTAACCACTATAATTGGGGCTGCTGGACCAAAGACTTCTTCCCTCACGATTTCCATATGATGGTTCACATTTGAGATTATAGTGGGCTCATAAAAGAAGCCCTCCCTATTGATAGGCCTGCCACCGGTTAGCACCCTGCCGCCTTTGTACTTTGCATCATCCACCTGCTTGGCAAGTGCCTGCCTCTGGCTATCTCTAACAAGGGGGCCTACGGTGGTCTTGGAGTCGAGGGGGTCGCCAACGACTTCGGCTTGAGTATTTTCTACAAACAGCATTGTAAACTTATCTGCAACCTCCTTAACGACGATAAAGCGCTTGGCAGCAATGCAGCTTTGACCTGTGTTCAGCAACCTCGACTGCGTTGCCATGTAGGCAGTTTGGTTAAGGTCGGCATCTTCGAGCACGATAAACGGGTCGCTACCGCCAAGCTCTAGTACGAACTTTTTCAGATCCTGAGAAGCAAGCTCTGCCACTCGCTTGCCAGTATTGACGCTTCCGGTAACAGAAACTGCGTCAATTTTTGACTGCACTAGCGCCTCGCCGGCCCGATAGTCTCCTACTATTGCCTGGAATATGTTTTCTGGAAAGCCTGCATCCATGAACGCCTGCTCTATTTTTATTGCGCTTCCAAGGCAGATGCTTGAGTGCTTCAAAATACCCACATTGCCAGCCGTCAGCGCTGGTACTGCAAACCTCATGACCTGCCAGAACGGAAAATTCCATGGCATGATACACGCCACAACTCCGAGCGGCTCAAAGGATACGAAGCTCTTGCGAAATTCAGTCGGTATTATTTCATCACGCAAGAATGCTTCTGCATGTTCGGCATAATAGTCGCAAACCCATGCACATTTTTCGATTTCTGCTAAGGATTGCCTGATCGGCTTACCCATTTCTTCCGTGACCAGGCTTGCGTATTCCTCTCTATTTTTCCTCATCACTCTTCCAAGTCTACGCATATATTCGGCGCGCTCTACAATATCCAACTTCTTCCACTTGGCAAATGCTTCTCTAGCAGCCTTGACCTTCCTGCTGACTTCATCAGCATTCATGTTTTCATAAGTCGCAAGCATCTTTCCGGTGGCAGGGTTGATAGTTTCAATCTTAGACATGCGAAACAATGCTTGTACCTCCGGACATAAGAAATTATGTGTATATCCCGCGGGCAGGATTTGCCCCAAATGGTTCTTGACCAGTTGTTTGAGCCTGCGACTCTTCGGTCACTGCCTTATTGTATGCCCGATAGGCTGCTTCACGTGGTCAGCTAGTGAGAAGCCAACATCTACAGCCGAAAGCTCTACCAGGCTGAGCTACCGCGGGACATTTCCGTTTTCTGCAAGAATACTATATAATTGTGGCGTCAGAGATATTTGGCAACATCCAGCACAAAATAGGAGATGATTTTGTCAGCACCGGCCCTCTTTATTGAGGCAATAGAATGAACCTTCCATTCCTCTTCATTGATCCACCCCTGCATTGCAGCCGCCTTTATGATTGCATACTCACCGCTGACGTTCTGCACTGCTACTGGATAATTGAATCTATTCTTTACCATCCTGACAAGGTCAAGGTACATAAGAGCAGGTTTTATCATGACCATGTCTGCTCCTTCGTTAATGTCAGTTTCTATTTCTCGCAGGGCAAGTCTTGAATTAGAATATGATACCTGATACGATGACTTATCGAGTCGTGTTGTAGCTCTTGCGAACGCTGCTGACCGAAAAGGCGTGTAAAGGGATGACGCGTGCTTGGCAGAGAAGGAGAGTACTGATGCATCAAGCCTGCGACTATGAAGCTCTCTCTTGACTGCATAAACCTGTCCGTCCATCATGGCAGAAGGTGCAACTACATCTGCGCCAGCTTCTGCATGGCTCGCCGCGATCTTCGCTAGGACTTTTAGCGTAGCATCATTATCTACCCAGCCGCCGTTGCAGACTATGCCGCAGTGTCCTGTCAGGTTGTACTGGCAAATGCAAACATCAGTTGCAATACTCATTGCATTTCCAAAGGATGACTTGATTTCCCTTATTGCGTCCTGGACAATGCCTTTTCTGTCAAAAGCAGACGAGCCAATTGGATCCCTGCTCTTTGGTATGCCAAAGATAATTATCGATGAGATGCCGCTATCAGCAATTGATTGGACATACTGTGAGATCCTTCGAATAGGCGTCACGGCTATACCCGGCATTGATTTTATCAGGCTTGGACTATTAGAAACAAATACAGGAAATACGAGGTGACTTTTGCGGAGGCCCGAGGAGGCAAATATTGCTTTGTAACTTTCCTCGTCGCTGCACGCATTTTGCCGCTGCAAATGGTATCCTCACTGCTTGGCAAGCGGCTTATGGATATATGTTTTCACAGTAGCACCCCAATAATCAATCACAAAACTCAAATGACATCTAGAGGACGAAGCTAATGTGCGCAGTATAACTGTCGGCATTCCTTCATACAATGAAAGGCAAAACATAGTAAACCTCTTACGGGCGATTGAAGAGCAACACACACCGATATCTGAAGTACTTATTTCAGATGATTCATCTGACAATACGCCTAGCCTTGTGCACAATTTCGCCCAGCATTCATTGCTTGACATCCAACTTTTCCACCATGATACAAGAAGGGGAGCTGCAGCGGCATGGAATGAAATTCTTCAAAGGGCGACTGGCGACATAATAGTTCTTTATGATGCTGACACCATTCCTCATCCTTCCTGCACTGAGCAGCTTACATCGCACATTCAAGGAAACGTTGGAATGTGCGCATCAAACTCTCAGCCAGTACAGGCAGCAGGCATAGCTGGCAGGGCGTCTGTATTCATCTCAAAATGGCTCAGGTCTGTGAGGCTAGCACGGCTGTCTCAGTACACGGTGATGGGCAGGGCACTTGCAATTAATTCTGGTGAAGCTAAAAAAATAGAGATACCAACGAACATAATCGCAATTGACCTTTATATGCAGTGCAAGTTTCTTGAAACGGGCCGAGATGTAATTTACAATGATGGTGCAATAGTATACTTTAAACCTGCTAATAATATACACGATCTAGCATCGCAGGTGATGAGGGCAGTCAATGGGCATAAGCAGATAGAGGAGTATGTCTCCTCATGTGGCATTGGCTTGCCGCGACGAGTAGCAATTGCCAATGTAGTAAAGAATGCTGCCAAAGATCCGCTTGGCGCCTTGTCAGTTACAATAGGATATTTGCTGATACCGTACTACAGGTCAAGACTTGAGCATACTGACACAGCAAAATGGCACACTGCTGCAAGCTCGAAAACAATAGACTACCCGCAACTGAAGACAAGGTTCTGAC
>CAYXGH010000017.1:0-13934 GCA_964464485.1 uncultured Nitrososphaera sp. | reverse complement strand
TGGACCTTCTGCTTTGCTGTAGCTTGTTCCTGTGCCAGCAAGCGATATCGTGGTTTGACCAACACTGCCACCTCCTGCGGCTGGTGGTGCTGCTACAGTTGCTGCTGGTGATGGAGTAGCGGCTGCTGGCGGGGTTGCGGTTGTTGAGGCAGCGACAGGCTTAGAACCACCTGACTTATCCGCTGTAGAGGCGAGGGCAGTTGCACTTCGCGGTTTGGGGCTCTTTGCAAGGGGAGTCATTTCTTCCAGCTTTTTGATCGCCGCTTCAAGCGATAATTTTTCCGCCTTCTGCAAGTGTGCGATGAACTTGTCACCTATCTTGGTATTGCGGATAATAGTGTCAATGACCATCTTGGCATTCTGGTCTGCTTTCTGGCGATAGTTTTTAATCCAGTAGGGGTCGCCAAAGTATTCTAGTTGCCTTATCTGATAAATAAGATCCACGACCTCTCCTGTAACGATTTCAACAGTAATATTCAGGTCTGCAGAGAGCTCTTTTCCCCTGACTGGATCAACACCTTTCTCTGTCCACTTGTAGGTCACATAGATCCTGTCAGCGTGAGTGTCCATTTTGAAGCCAGAGCTTCTAAGATCGTTGAGGATACTTTGTATTTCTGACTTTTGAGTAATCTCGACCGGCATCCTGAATATGCCCTGCTTATAGCCGTGCAGCGGATAAACGCCCCTCTTGGCGACTTCAGATAACATTGTCCAGACCCTATCCCTCAATAAAACAGACATGATGTCTAGAATTATCTAAAATTTATTTCTCCTAAAAGTATTTCGATCTATTATTCATCATCCGGACATGTCATTTCCCTTATTGCCTTATACCGCAATTCCATTTCTTCTGCAATCTTCATTACATGATCTAACCTATATTTTGACTTTGGGAAATACCACCTGATCCCAACTTTGTGACCTATGCCGTTCAAGTCATATATCGTGCCCGTGTCTGCTTGTACACCATGCTTTTCGTCAAAGATATTTTCTCTCACTTCCAGACCGCGCTTTGTCTTGTCTTCTAGTACAAGGTTGAGATCATGGTCATAAATGAAGTAAAAACGGCCCTTCTTCATCAGGTTTCCTTGCTGTTGCATCCAAGACAGAAGGTAGAGAAGGATTTATTTCTCTATCGGATTTCCGATCATGTTGCCCCATTCGGTCCATGAGCCGTCATAGTTACGAACAGACGGGTAGCCAAGCAGGTATTTGAGTACGAACCAGCTATGTGATGAGCGCTCTCCGATTCTACAGTAGCAGATAATATGCTTATCCGGCGTTACGCCCTTACCTTCATAAAGCGCCTCTAGCTCTTCACGACCCTTGAACGTCCCATCTGTTTCCCTGACCGCTTGGGCCCAAGGGATATTCTTCGCACCAGGTATATGGCCACCTCGTTGAGCATGCTCAGTAGGGTACTCTGGAGGAGCAGTGATTTCACCAGAAAACTCTTTTGGCGAGCGTACATCTACAAGCATCGTCTGCTCTGCTTTTTCGATCGCCCTTCTTATATCATGCATGTAGGCCCGTATGCCTTCTTCCGGTGGTTTTGCAATGTATCGTGTCGGCGAAGTTGATGGATCATTCTTTGAATACTCGTGCCTTTCAAGTTCCCACTTTTTTCGGCCACCGTTCATTATCTTGATTTTTTTGTGGCCATAGTACTGAAAGACCCAGAAAGCAAAAGCGGCAAACCAATTATTAAAATCGCCATACAAAACGAGCTCTGTGTCATGCGTCGCGCCAATCCTGCTCATAAGAGCCTCAAACTGCTGCTTGTCAATGATATCGCGCCGGATCGGATCGTTAATGTCGCGCTTCCACCATACAAGGTGTGCGCCAGGGACATGCCCCTCCTTGTATGCATTTTCAGGATCATAGTCGACTTCCAAAATCTTGATGTTTGGGTTATCCAGGTTCTTCGCAACCCATTCGGTCTCACATAGAACTTCGGGATAAGCATATCTACTCATCGTCATAAGTATGGCTACCTTCAAGTGCTACTTATAATCTTTCTCACAGATAAAGGCATTTAAGAACTCGTCTGCTGCTATAGCGGCAGTGTGCTGAGATGGCACCGAACATCCACAATGTAGTGATAATCACAAAGATAGGAAGTAGTGAAGCCGATAGGGCAGCTATAAAGGTGGCAACTCTGCTTAACAGAAGGAGAATCAATGTCCACTCTGTGCTTCCCTTCATAATCGATGATGCAACGCCAATCAGCCCTGATGAATTGAAGGACATTAAGCTCGACCTTGTCTTTGCAATAGGTGGAGACGGCACTACCTTGAGAGCTTTTCGAATGATACCGGGAAGGGTACCGCTCTTTAGCATAAATAGCGGAGGTCATCGCGGCATCCTGTCTGACATCGACGCAGAATCAATCGACGAAGCAATCAACACGATACTAGCAGGCAAGTATTTTTATGATTGCCGCATAAGGATCCAGGCTTCTGTCAACGGCAAGCTCTTCCCCCCCGTGCTAAACGATATACTCATCATAAGAGTGAACCTCACAAGAACTCCTCTATTATCCATTATGGTGATGGGTGACGAAATAAAGCAGAGGATGGATGGCATCGTGATCTCTACGCCCACGGGCTCAACGGGTCATTCATTTTCGGTTGGGGGCCCAGTCTTGCACGAACGCATGAGCTGCCTGAGTCTGACTCCTATTGCATCTGTCAACAGAATGCCACAGTTAGTGATCCCGATGGAAGAAATCCTTATACGAAGTACGTATGAGTCTCATATGATACTTGATGGCCAAGAAATGTTCAAGGTTCATGCAGATGAGCCAATCAACATTTTGCGTTGTTCTGACGACGCCGTATTCTTACGTCTTCAGAAAAAAGGAATGAGGCAGCTGGCAAAGCTTGGATTCTCAAGATTCGACTTTTAGATATGCTCTTGACGCAAGTGCATTTTACACCGGCTTCATATTTCTGTCATCGGCGTACCGATACTGCACTACACAGGCCGTTTTTGATGAGGTAAAGCACATCAAAAGGTCGCATGGGGCAATAGAAGCATTGCTTGAATCCAATACCTTGCAAGTACTAAATTCAGACATAAAAAGCATTGATAAAGTTGTTGCCGCAGCAAGGAGGACAGGAGACTATCAAAAACTTTCAGAGGCAGACATTTCAATAATTGCCCTTGCGCTGCAGCTGGGAATTGTGTTGATAACCGATGACTTCGCAGTTGCAAATGTTGCAACCACTTTGAAGATCCCAGTTAAGTCTGTGGCCAGCAAAGGTATCACGCATACAAGAAGGTGGATCGCCTACTGCAGCGCATGTGGCAGGGCGTTTGGACCCAATGCAAAAGAGTGTAGGCTGTGTGGCAATAGGTTAAGGCTAAAATACAAACTTATCTGAACTAATTGCGCCACCTTTTTCGGCAGATTATTGAGGTTTTATTTGTCTTGATTGTCAAAGAGAGTCCTCTGCATTACTTGTTTTATATTGTTAGATGTACTGAGGACCTTACGTACTCGCTCAGCCCTTGTAAGACCAAAGCCGGGAATGGTGGCAAGCTCTGCTGCAGAGGCGTTAAGTGCCCTAATAGGAGTATGGAATTTCTTTAGCATCCTGGCAGCAAGTTTTTCTCCTACTCCGGGTAAAGACGCAAGCACGGAAAGTTGCTGTATGTAAATCGGATTTTCCTTCTTAATTTTTCTCAATAGTGGACCTGTGGCCTTGCCTTCTCGTAGGCTCCTGTTGACTAATGTGACTAGCAACTGCGCTGTCTGTTCTGCAGAAGGCGTATGAATAGTTGGGATTCGGAACTCCGTTGCGACTGTTATGAGTGCGTCGTATGCAAGTGGCATCCGCTCGGCATGCAGCTTAATATCATAAGGGTCTTCCATGTCCTCAGAGGTTTCAGCAAGCTCGGCAATATTGCCTTGCACTACCAATAGTGGTTTTTGATAGTACTTCACTAGATCAGAGCACTGTACAAAGAGTCGACCATCGTAGATTGAGCTTATCAGGTCACGCACAGTTTTCCGCTCTACCGCTGTTTCAGATGAAACGACATAGTCACCTACCTTTAATTGTGTAAAGTCAATGACAGCGCCTGCATTTTTCAGTAGCTCAGGTATATTGCTGTTCCTTTCCCTCTCGTCAACTACAATTCTAACAGGCACATGACATAGTCTGTTTTACGCCCTCTATAACTATATTTCATGATGTAGGCATATCAGTTGCAACAATATGTAAGGCTCTCTCTCCACTAGTCACTTGCTATACGTCTCCACGTTCTGGCTAAGTCTAAAAGGAATTCTCGTGCAAGTGCTCTGCCATATGAGAAAATAGCTGAAGATTATTGTATATTGCGAGGCGCAGCTATAACCTGTACTACTACTATCCCAATGATCTTGGCCCAGCACTGCCGGTTGATCCGGCCGGTGAGGAACCACCAGCCTGCATGCCGCGAATCATTTCGTTTATCTTGTTTTCAACTTCCTTAAGATTTTCTTTCACTCTTGCCTCCTGCTTGCCAAGAACCATAATACGTGTATTTGACAATTCTTTCTTTTCCTCTAGCTCCTTGAGGACATCTTCCTTCTTGGCCTTGATGAGTACAGACCCTGCATTCTTGTAGATTGCGTCATCAGGGCTAGCTTTTTTTAATTCCTGAAGAGCTTTATCTGTCTCTACCATTTCAACCTCCAGCTGTTGCTTTTGCATCATGATTCCCTGCAGGTTCTGTTGGAGCTGTTGTAATCGCGATACCTGTTCTCTTACCCATGGGGGAAGTTCCTGTTCACTCATAAACTACTGCAGAGCTATTCAGATCAGCAGCATATAAAATCATAGCGTTAGGCACTTATAAGATGCATCTGCCAGCCTTAAGTAAGAATTGATACTTGCACGCATAGATGCAATATTACTAGTCTCAATTTTGAAAATAACTTCGGAGTTTTTTAGAAAGATTTCTGCTCTGGAGCCAGTCGATGGCGTGAGCCTGAGGTCAGGAGCAAGTGCCTGGCAAATGCCAGCTGCTACACGCTTGGATCTTGTGGATACCTTGATTCTAGCTTCGTAGCTTTTCAAGTTCAATGTCATATGCCCCTGAAGCGATCTTGCAGTTGCACTTAGGGCAGTGCCATATCCCTGCTGCCAAGCGGCCGAACCTGATCGAGCCACAGGAGGGGCACCTCCGCTTCCTGTGAAGCGTGCGATGGACCTTCCCATAACGTTTACGTACGGTGGCTCCAAACTTGACTCCGAGTCCAGTGAGGGCTGTCGAGCCTTTTTTCCTCTTAGCCATTGTTTACTACCAACTCCTTCAATCTTGCCCGTACTTCCTTTCCTTTAATTGTTGCTGCTTCTGCTGCTTTTTTGATCTGATCCGGCGTAAATGATCCCGTGTGGCCTTTCTGAGTTGCACAAAAGCCTTCGTCTGTAGTAGTTATCGTTATTCTGGAGTCCATGCAGGCTTCTTCTTCTGCACTTGGATCAATCAACACATAATCACCAATTCTTGCGGCGGTAATTGAAACTGGCATGCTCGTCACAGGCATTGGTTGCGTATTGCCACTATCTACTACTTTTTGATCCTGTATTTCGAATACGGGCAGTTTTGACGTAAGCACCGCTGCAACGGTGGCATACGATGTTGCATCAAACAGGTTGCCGTCAGCATTGAGTATGCTGCAATCCACAAATATCGTATATACTATTTTGCCTGGCACAAGCACAAGCTTTTCAAGATCAATCATCTCCGATTCCCTGACGCCTCTGTCGACCACTCTTGCCAGCTCAACTACCTCCTCGTCTGGCGGACCCGGCTCAATGTAGGGTGATGCCGTCGGCAGTACTTCTGCCGAAATGATTAACGCACCCTTGTTCTCAAGACCCTCAAAAGGCTCGCCTGTCTCTACCTTGACGCCTGCAATCACTTCGGTGTCACCAAGCTTGACTCTTGCAGAGCCATTTGCCTTCTTGATAATATCTGTCTCAATTACGAGCTGTCTGGTTTCGCTAAAGTCTCTACCATCAAGTCTCTTCCCCCTCGATAAGTCATCCCACATCTGCTGCTTGCGAAGGTGCTCAACGATTATAGTTGATCTCTTTGATGAGCTCATTGTGCTTCCTCCTTTAGTTCAATTTCATTGCCAAAGTACTTTTGCATCAATGCCTGCTTTTGGATTTCATAGACCATCTTGCAGCCGCCAATTGCCTTGTCAAGACATTCGTTAAATTGCTCTGGTGCAAGTCTGCCATCCAGCTGCAATAGTGTCACCTGTTCTAGCCGGGGCATGTATGCAACCGGCATATCTGCCTGACCTTCCTTATCCTCTTCATCGTTAATATCCAGCACGATGTTGTTATCGACTTTGCCTGCAGCGCACGAAGCCACTAGATCATGCATGCTAATGCCGGCATCTGCCAATGCAACGGAAGCAGCCGTGATGCCCGCACAGCGGGAGCCACCATCGGATTGAAGTACCTCCACAAAAACATCGATTGCTGCTCTAGGATAGTCCTGGAGCATCAATGCCGGCTCTAGAGCCTCGCGCATTACCTTAGAGATCTCCACTTCCCTTCTAGATGGGGCAGGATTCTTGCGAGTGTCTGTGGAGAAGGGTGTCATGTGATAACGGCAGCGAAGGACACACCTGTCAGGAAGTGCCATGTGCTTCGGGTGCACTTCTCGAGGGCCATACACTGCCGCCAATATCTTATTTTTCCCAAATTCAATGAAGGCTGAACCGTCCGCATTTTTCACCGGGCCGACAGTTATTTTGACAGTGCGTAGTTCGTCAATGCCTCTTCCGTCTATCCTTTTGCCATTTTCATCTATCAAATTTCTTGTTTGAGTCATTTTTCACCTTCAACCTCCAATTCTTCCTCCACCTCATCGATGGTAGATTCAATTTCTGCCGGTTTAGGAGCACCTGCAATCAGCGGACCCCTCTCTTGCGGTGGGGGTGTATCTGGCACATTCAAAAGTCCTTTAATGCGCTGAGTCAAGTTTGCTGTGTGTGCTTCCTCTTCTACCATCCTGATTGCCCCAACTGCCAAGTTTACTCCTTCAGGAGACCTGCCTGTCACGACTACAATTCCATTCTGGCCGATGAGCACCCGCGTCTGGGTCGCCTGCTCTATGGTTTGAATCATAGAGCCACGCTTGCCTATCAGACGGGGAACTCGTGTCGCAGATATCCTCAGTAGTTCTCCCCTTGGGATCTTCCCAAGGTCTCGATCCTGAACAGTAAGCATTGGGTCTCGCGTCCTGTCAAATGCAATAATCCTTGCGGTTATCATGTCGCCTATTGCAAAATGCTTGGTCATGTCATCCCTTGCTGGTGAAAAGTCTCTTCCGAATACATCTTGGGCAGGCAGATGAGCAGAAAAGCAAGAGTTGATGTCTACTTCCCATGAGAGGGACGAGTGGTCTATGATCTTGCCGATCACAAGGTCATTTACGCGTGGGATATAAACGCCTGATAGCGGTATGACTTTGACGCCATCCCGTCCGGTCTCTGCAATCCCAATTCTAGTAGCAACGAGAGCATTGCCTGACTTGATAACGTTCATGAGTGGTCTAAAATTCCCCTCAGCAATCTTGTCTCCGGGGATGACATATCTTCTCTTCACCTCATGCATAGCTCAAAAGCTCACCACTAGGGCAAAAAACCCTTCTGAAAGCATATTGTAATTTTTCATTATTTTCTTTTCTCTCCCTTTGCTGGTAGGTTATAGCGCACTTATATTTTTAAGTGTAGATCCTTTGTCTAATCTGCCTTTACCTGGGCGGACCCCTTTGTAACAGCGCCAAGCCGGTCAAGAAATTGCCCCCTGATACTGGCATTCATATCAAGCACTGCCTTGAGTGACCCATCTGCAAGCCACTCCTCAGATTTAAGGTCCCCAGTAGACTTTAGTACGCTGTATGACTGCGCAGCAAATTGTGGCGGGATTGTTACGGTCAGCTTAACGGTTTCTGACTTTAATGGTATTATCTTGCGGAGCGCATCAACTATGGTCTTGGTTTGATCCTCGACCTTTTTGAATGGATCTATCGGCACCCTCACTTCTTCCATCGCCGCCTCTATCCTCACTATAGGGTGCGGCAAGTGACTCTTAGGGTCAACAAAACTCCTGTTTATGAACTGCACTATCTGCCTCTTCTTTTCCTCAACCATCTTCCTACGCTGGTCGGTAGTGAGGTTAAGCTCCCCCCTTGCAAGGATCTGCTTGGCTACATCCGCCGAATCAGTAGTCTTGAAGTGCTTCATCATCTTCTCGCTTGATGCCCTTGAGCCTTTGTTGGCGTCAGAGTAAATCTCATCTGATGCAAGCACGCTTGAAATATCGGTTCTCTTGCCCATCTTGTATTCTAGGGCTGGGTCCGGCTTCACCAGCAGCTCAAATTTGTCGCCGTCCAAAATGAGGCGAGCGACTGTGAATTTGTCTGTCATTTAATAAGATCATCCATTTCTGCAATATATATGCCTGTCAAGAGGCAGAATTTTTACAAGTTTCGGTAGATTTTTATGGTTGTTTTGGATAGTAGTTAAGAGTATTGGCTTCTACATCTGCTGAAATTGTTGAAAAATCAAATGAGAGGATTGTTGTCAAATTTAGCAATATTCCAAGACAATATGTCAATTCCCTCAGGAGGCTGGCGATAAGTGAAGTCTCCACGCTGGCGATAGATGACGTCGTAGTTCTTGAAAATTCGTCTGTTATGCACGACGAAGCGGTTGCACATAGGCTTGGGCTAATACCGCTCCGCACTGATCCGGGGAGGTTCGTAATGCCTCAAGAGTGTGACTGCAAGAGTACACTGGGGTGCGGCAAGTGCAGAGTTCTCTTGGTACTTGACGCAGAGGCAAATGAAAAGACAGTGGCCGTGACCTCAGGCGAGCTTGTGTCAGAAGATGAGATGGTCAAGCCGGTCAGTAGAGACGTTCCGATCGTAGTTCTTGCGCCCAATCAAAAATTAAAATTTGAAGCGTATGCAAGGCTTGGCGTTGCCAAAGACCATGCGAAGTGGCAGCCCACGTCTGCTGCAGTAGTAAAAGATGGCAAGAATGAGGATGAGACAATACTGGTTCTAGAATCAAATGGCGCCCTGACGGCCGAAGAGATACTGCTGGCAGCCGGGGAGCGGCTCGTTGCAAAGGTCAAGAGCTTCAAACAGTTAGTATCGTCACTGAAGGTTCCAAAGAATGCCTAGATATCGGGCTTCGATATAAAAGCCTCTTATCATTGTAAAGGCTCGACTCTACAAGAGCGCTTGCAAATGAAGCAATATAGATTCTAAACGATATTGATTATAGGATCTGCAAGCGAGTTAAACTACACGCTCCAGTCTTCAAATGGTAGCTATAAGTTCACATGGCCACTACATTTATTTGGGGACTTTCGAATACGAGTTTATATTACATATGTTTGCCCAGACTGTGATTGATAACACAATTTGGAGTCTTCGCAATGCCTTTAAGAGGAACAAGGCGCCAATATGGCGGGCTCTTCAAGAGGAGCTTGCGGGTCCCAGGGCGAATCGGCGTGAGATTAATGTCAGAAGGCTTGCAGAGATAACCAAAGCAGACGAGGTGGTAATCATCCCCGGCAAGGTTCTAGGAACTGGCAGTCTTGGACACAAGCTGACGGTTTGCGCTTTTTCAATATCAGAAACCGCCGCCAGGAAAATCACAGAGTCTGGCGGCAAGGTGGTGACGTTTGATGATTTGATCAATAAGCACCCCGATGGCAAAGGAGTGAGAATAATTGGCTGAGCAAAAAACGGTACAAAAGCAGCAAGAGAGTACAGTAGTAGTTGATGCAACCAACTGCATTGCGGGTAGGATGTGCTCACATGTCTCGAAACTGCTACTGCAAGGTAATAGAGTTGTGATCGTCAACGCCGAGAAGGCAATGCTATCAGGTAACCGCTACAAGACAATTGACTCATACAAAGAACATTTGAGTATTAATTCGGTGACAAACCCCATTCACGGCCCCTTCCACCCGCGTAGGCCAGACACCATTTTATCCAAGATGGTAAGAGGAATGGTGCCAAAGCGTAAGCCAGGCGGCATAAGTGCATTCAAGCGCCTGAGGATATATATGGGAGTTCCTGAAGGTATGAAAGGTGCCAAGATGGAGTCATTTGATGACTCTAAGATTACTAAGCCAGAGTCCTACTATATCTCTATTGCCGAAGTTGCCAAGCAGATAGGATGGGAGGGAGAATGATAAACAAGATAGAGCTTTATCCAGGCCAACGCAAGACAAGTAAGGCAGTAGCCACAATAGTTAAGGGAACCGGCAAGGTAAGGATGAACAACAGGCCGGCAGAGCTGGTGAGTCCTGAAATCGCAAGAGAGCTTCTCCTTACGCCGCTTATGCTTATAGGCGAATTGCGCAACAGGATCGATGTCGATGTCCAAGTCCACGGTGGCGGCTTTATGGGACAGGCGTTTGCAGGTGCAGTTGCAATTTCACGCGCCCTCACAGGCCAAGAGAAGGGTGGCAAGGACCCAAAGGAACATCCTCTCACAAAGAGTATGCGCGAAGAGATAAGGAAAAAGATAGCAGAATATGACAGACACCTCCTATCTGGAGACAGCAGGCAGACAGAATCCAAGAAATTTGGCGGGCCTAGCGCACGACGCAGAAAGCAAAAGTCATACCGCTAAATTTCTCTTTTTTGATAGGGTTATTGTGTATAACAACAAGTCCAGCTTCACCCCGGGGCGTCGTTTATTGAATATATCCTATAAAGCTGGCCGGTGTGCCTGTCTGTGTATCTCCATTCATCCGCGCTAACCTTGATCTCACTGAATTTTGACTTGATCGATGGATGTAGCATCTCATATACATATTGCCCAATCGAGATCGTGTTGGGCACTGTGAGCGACGTTATCTTGGCAGCTATGTTCATGCAATATCCAAGGATGTCGATCTGGGAGCTTCGGTCATGGCCGTACTGCACAATGACATTTTCACCCTCGTCCATTCCTATCTTGACGTTCAGCTCTGGATAGTCATATTGGTTAAGAATTGGATTGATACCGTTCTTTACTACCGCAAGCATCGACTTGGAGCATTGTACTGCTCTATCGCATGCAAGCAGCTTGTTATAGCTAGCCGGAAAGAACGAAATGACGGCATCTCCGACGTATTTGAGCACGTACCCTTTGTGGTTGTAAATAACTTGGGAAATCTCATATGTGAAAGCTCGGATTATTGTTGTCAGCTTATCAGCCGGCAAGGTCATGCTCATATTAGTTGACCCCACTAGGTCGGCATACATTATCACAAGGGGAAGCTTGGTACTAACATGGTTGAAAAGGAATTCTTGGCCAGGCTGGAGTGTTACATCGTATTGAAAACGACGCTTGAGGGCCCTCCATAGCCTGTCCTGAGTACGCGAGACAAGGGTTTCTGAGTCAACTGTCTTAGCCTCTTCACTGCTCGTGCTCTCGTTATTCATTATCATGTTAAAGAGCCCCTTGCTGGTATTGTCCTGTCCGACCTCCTGTTGTGCTCCTTCCCTGCAGCCAAATCATACTTGAATTTGTCGCCTATTCCATTTAAACGTGAATATATTAGACACTGTTATACACCTATTGATTGTGAGGACACCCATTAAGGGAGATGACTACTTTTGCAGGCAGGTAAATGCAGCAGCTGAGAAAGTACAGGAGGCCTTTTTGGAGGCCATCAAGCCCACCATTGCAATGCGCCAAGCAAGCGCAATGCTGGGCGACGGTACAATAACTCAGGCAGACACCTTTGACCCACAGAATGTGCAGAACTTCTTTCAACAGCTTGGAAACGCGCTCGAAGGCTGGACGTTTAGCGGGATCCTCAATTCAGCTACAGAAGACATTCACAGGATATACTCTAGATTTACCAAAGAGGTCGGTAAGTTTTATATCAGTGCATATTTTGGCATCCAGTTTCATGTGCTACCTTTCTATAGAGTTGAGAGGCGTATCATCGATATACAGAAGGAGCTTGCAAAAATCGAACATAGCACTGCTTCAGTCTTGAGCAAGATGACAGGCGCTGCTGATAGAGTGCTTGCTACCGAATTGGAAAAAAGAGGTTATATCAATTTAGGGTTTGACGAACTTTTTGTAAGAATGTTTGAAGACCAAGGGCTTGTCGAGGAGCTTAATGAGAAAACTGCAGTTGTTGAAAGTCAGTTTCCCCAGCTTATCGAGACGCGCAGCAAGAAAAACGAGCTTCTCTCAGAATTAAATGATTTAGTCATGAAATTTTACCATACATCACCGGTTCTCATAGATTACAATAGGCTCATGCAAGGGGAAGAAGGTATCACCAACTACTTTGATATTGGAGTCTTAAAGAACAGGAAGACGAAAAGAAGGGAAGCATTATTTGACACTACAAAGATACCAAAAGAGGCTGCTGACATGCTCTCACTAGAGCTTGGCGCTGTAGGAGAAACGCTGCCCAAAATTGAGCGCTAATTTCTTATGTTAGCGTTTGCCTCAAATGCAGTCAGTGGAGAATTGAAGTCGAAAACTTACACGAGCATATAAGTGACGATACAACATATGAAGCTGGCAAAAAAAGGAAGAGGCGCTATGAGAGTTCTCTTTCATTATGGACAGGCTATAGATATTTTCCTCAAGATAAGCAACATGATAATCCTTATGCATAGTATAATGCTTCACTATAAAGACGATCGCTATTGGTACCTGGGGGGAGAGTGTATGTAAATGGCACTTGAGCCTGCCCTTAACAAGAATATAGTTATAATGTGCATCTGTTACGCTCTAGACAAAATAGCCTATATCATATGATGACTTGTTAGAACCGTATCAAATGATATTCCATAATGTTGCGCTATCTGTGCTGGCAAGGGTCAGATTTCATTTATCAGTTCAGCCAGATTCCTCTTAGGTTTTGGATGGAGCATCTTTTGTGAGTAGCCAAGGCATAAGATACACCCAGGCACAAGATCAGTTACAAGTGCCTGCATCACCTTTTGCTCGTCTATCATACCAATCCACACCGACGTTAGTCCGAGCGCGTGGGCCGCCAGCTGGGCATAAGCAGCGGCAAGCGTAGCATCTTGCACGGAGAATTTTTTGATTATGTGCTGAGGAAAATTCATCTTGACCCTTGACGGGTTCATACAAAATACCAGCACCACTGGCGCATTTACATACGGCTGGTTGTTCGCAGCCTGTACAAGCTTGAGCTTAACATCGGCTTTCTTTACATGGTAAACCTCAAACCCTTGAAAGCCTCCGGCTGTTGGAGCGGTATCGGCTGCGGCAAATATCATTTCAAGCTTCCAGTCCTCTACTTCCCGATCCTCAAACTTACGCTGCGATCTTCGGTTCAGCATTACATTGAACAGGTTGGTCTGCAGGATATCATCTAGTTCTGAAGGCGCCTCCTCTTTTTTTGGGTAAAGCTTGGTATTTTTCTCACCTGCATACATCCTTGATAAAATATCGCTTGGATACATCAAATTATTTATGGATGTACGTGCAATAAAGATTTTCCATATTAATGTAAGACTGAAATAGCGTCTTGAGCCAGGTACAGCCGTCAGCAAAATGGTTAAAACGAAAAAGATGATCCTTGAAGTGCAGATAGAGATCGATATTCCAATTGACATCGTGCAGGATAGTCATAGAATAAAGGCTGTAGAAGACGGTCTTAATCGTAGCATTTCAAAGGGCCTATACGATCAAGGAGTCTCATTTGAGATAAAGAACTGTAGCTCTAAGATTGAATAAATGATTTATAGACAGTAATTTTGCCGTTACGTCTTAGGGGAAGCAAGCTATACTCGACTTATTAAATACTGCACATGATCCCTCGCTTCTGCGAACATATACTTGTTCTTCTTTTTTACAACTACATCTGTCTGTGACTTTAATCATATTAACACAATAATACAACCAACTAGATCATTAT